>JAILAI010000260.1 GCA_024681705.1 Prevotella sp. | reverse complement strand
GGACTCAACAACCTCAACTTCTTCTACATCTTCACCAATTCGCCTTTCCCGCTAAGCATTGTCGGCTATATTGCCGGTGTAGGCCTCACCGAAGAGTTTGCCAAGATGATTCCATTGTTGATTCTAGCCCATCGCGCCAAGGAACCGTTGTTGCCCCAGACGCTCGTCTACTATGGACTGATGTCTGGCATCGCCTTCGGTGTCTTCGAGGGCGTACAATATCAGGTGACCGTCAACGCTCAGGCCGACTATACTACGGCTTTCGTCCTGAACATTGCCCGACTCACTTCCCTACCCTTCCTCCACGCAACGTTCAGCGGAATATGCGGATACTTCACGGCCTTTGCCCGCCTTTATCCCAAATATCGCAAGTCGCTCTATGCACTGGCCATCGCCGTTCCCGCCATTCTTCATGGTCTCTACGATGCCTTCGCCACGTTCTTCTATCCGATAGCCATCGCCATCGCCTTCTTCGCCGTCATCCTTCTCATGGCCTATCTGCGCAAGAGCACAACCTTCCAAGCCCGACTCAGACAATAAGTCTAAGGTCCTTAAAGCATTAAGGTCCCTAAGAATTAGAAAAAAGAGATACGGGAAATGCTTCAATCCTCCTTCTTTTCTTTTGGAAGAAGGAGGTTGAGGAGTACGCCAACTACGGCCGAGAGACCGATGCCACTAATGCTGAAAGAGCCAAAGGTCAGAACGGCTCCGCCAATGCCCATCGTCAACGTAACGGAAATGATGATGATGTTTCGTGTGGAATTGAGATTCACCTTGTGATGAATCAGGTTCTGCACACCTACCGTTGCGATGGTACCGAAGAGCAAAAGCATGATTCCACCCAAGACGGCAGAGGGAATGGATTGTAACAATGCGGCCAGCTTACCCATCACCGAGAATACGATAGCCGTAGCGGCGGAGATGCGGATGACTTGTGGACTCGTGACATGCGTGATCTGCATGGCACCAGTCACCTCGCTATAGGTGGTTACCGGAGGACCTCCGACGAACGAGGCAAAGAGGCAGGCCAACCCATCGCCGAGCATCGTACGATGAAGTCCGGGCGACTTCACGAAGTCCCTCTCGGCAACGGCCCCCACGACATACACATCGCCGATATGCTCGATAACGGGAGCAATGGCCACAGGAATCATAAACACAAACGGTTCCAATGCGAACTGAGGCACTTGGAAATTGGCTACGCTCGAAGGCAAAGCGAACCAAGGAGCGGCTTCTACGGCGGACAAGTCGACAAGTCCCATACACAAGGCGACGACATAGCCCACGACGATGCCAATGGCCACCGGCACAAGCTTCGCCAACCCTCGCCCGAAGGTGAGCACCAGGATGGCACTGATAAGCGCGATGAAGGCCAACACCCAGTTTTCGCTAGCCATTTTCACGGCCGAAGGCGACAAAGAAAGTCCGATGAGAATGATGACGGGTCCGATGACCACCGGTGGAAACAATCGGTCGATGAGCTTCCGCCCCTGCCACTTGATGAGGGCGGACATCACGAAATAGACCAAAGCCACACCCGCGATACCCGCTATCGAACCACTCATTCCCCATTGTTTGGAGGCCGAGATGATGGGTGCGATGAAGGCAAAACTAGACCCGAGGAAGATGGGTACCTGCCCTTTGGTGACCAGATGAAAGATAAAGGTACCGATGCCCGCCGTGAACAAGGCCGTGGCGGGGTCGAGACCTATCAGCAAAGGGACGAGGACCGTAGAGCCGAAGGCTACAAACAGGAACTGAACGCCAACGACGGTCTTGCGCAAGGGTGATAATTCTTCTGCCTTCATTTTATGCGTTTTCCCTGAGATTTCGGTTGCGTGTCTGACCAATGCCGAAGCCTTTGTCGCCTCCCGCATTAACACATCTCCCGAATCGTCAGAGTTTTTTTATTTATGTAAAGGTAATCCAATAATTCGAAAGTGAGTAATATTCGCGCCGAAATTAACTAAAATTTTATTGACATCTGCCATTTCTGGTTCGAAACTTCACGTTTTCGCGTTGAAACCTAAACGAGCATCTATCACCATCTAGGACTTTCCTCCGAACATCCGTTTCTGCTAAAAGTTGCTAATTCTACGAACATTCCGTCGACATTCTTTGCTCGTTAGCGCAAATGATTGTAACTTTGCATCTGTATCTGTCACTAGCTATTCATTTAAAATTACGACTCTATATTTATGAAGAAAACTGTTGCAACCTTTGTTCTTGCCTTCTCATTCCTCGTCGCGATGGCTCAAGACGCCACCGAGAGGACAACCCTGAAAAACGACATCGAGAAGGACCTGACGGAAAACATCCTGCCTTTCTGGTTGAATCATGCCCAAGACCCCAACGGCGGTTTCTATGGCGAGATATCGCGCGAGGGAAAGGGCAACCACGAGTCGCCGAAGGGTTCCGTCCTCGGTGCACGTATCCTATGGACGTTCTCTACGGCCTATCGCCTCTACGGCTATAGCGAATACAAGGAGATGGCCGACCGCATACAACAATATTTCCTCGACCATTTCATCGACAAGCGCTACGGTGGCGTCTTCTGGACGGTGACGCCCGA
>JAILAI010000257.1 GCA_024681705.1 Prevotella sp. | reverse complement strand
GACCGCGGACTGGTGAGCATCCTCAGCGGATGGCCCGCCTTCCCCAAGACGTCGGTCATGAAGATGCCCTCCAAGGTGACCGCCTTGCCTTCGCTGGCGAAGTCGCTTGCCCCGCAGGGCTATGCCTCCACCTTCCTCTATGGTGGCGACATCGACTTCACCAACACGCGTGGCTACCTGCTTGCCACGGGCACGCAGACCATCGTTTCCGAAGACGATTTCACCTCCGCCCAGCGCGGATCGTCCAAGTGGGGCGTCTGCGACAGCATCGCCTTCGACCGCCTCTATTCCATCGTCAGCCAGAAGCACGCGCCCGATTCGGCCGCTTTCACCGCCTTCCTCACGCTCAGCAGCCACGAGCCGTGGACGGTACCCATGCCTACGAAGTTCTCCGACGAGGTGCTCAACTCCTTCTACTATCTCGACCTCTGTCTGGGACGTTTCCTCGATCGCCTGCGCCAGTCGCCCCAGTGGCAGAACACGCTGGTCATTATCCTGCCCGACCACGGCATCAAATACCAGGACATCGACGAGACGAATCCCCTGCGCGCTCATATCCCCATGATGTGGACCGGTGGCGCCATCCGTGGTCCGCGTCGTGTCAGCACCTTCTGTGCCCAGAGCGACCTTGCCGCCACGCTCCTCGGTCAGCTGGGCATCGCCCATGCCGACTATCCCTTTAGCCGCGACATCTTCAGTCCCCGCTACACCTATCCTTTTGCCATGCACACCCATTCTGATGGTTTCTCGATGGTCGATGCCTCGGGTTTCCATGCCTACGACCTCAATTCCAACAGCGTTGTAAAAGGAAAAGATGGCTCTTCCGTACGCATCGGAAAAGCCATCCTACAGACCACGGCCGAAGATCTTCGTCGCCGTTAATGCTCATTCTTTCTTAGGTCCCTGCTGTACCTCTCATAGTGGCAACCCCACTGTAGTTGTTTAACCCTATATGCATTACATTATTCTATTCAAGAGAGTCCAGGTCCCGTCATCTGTTCACTATGAACTATGCACTATGCACTAGCCCTTACGGTTCCACCTGCTGTCCAGACTCTTCCTCAGCCTTCTGGTCGAGTGCAGCCTTTGCGGCGAGGCTGTTGATGTCGGCGAAGCTCATGCCCTTGGTCAGATACTTCGCGCGGGTTCCCGACGCCTTGTCATACTCGCTCTCGGGCTGGAACACCACCTTCACGCGCTTGATGTGCTTCTGTACGTTGAACTCACTGACGCTGTCGGTGCCCTGCGAGTAGACCTGGAACTTGAATGCTCCCAGACCCTCCACGTTCACGCGGTAGCCCTGCTGCATCAGGTCGCGCATCACTTCGGGCAACTCGGTGAGTACTGCGTTCACGTCTGAGCGCTTCATCGAACAGTTGCGCTGGATCACGTCTGCCATCTGCTTGAGTCCTACGGTGCCCACGATAGCCGAGTGAGCGTACCACTTACCGTTGGTCTTACTGTTGGTGATGGTGTTTTGCATCAATTTGTAAAATACTGCCATAATTCTTTTCCTTTCTAAATGTTTTAAATGGTGATTAAATATAAATAAGGTTTCTCTGGTGTCTCCCGTCCCTCAGCACCTGAGCGCTCATTCCGGTGTGCTTTGTTCTGTTTGACGTTGCAAAGGTACAACATTCCCGAACCCATGTCAAGTGTTATGTGGGTAGACAAGTGGGTAGATAAGAAAGGAAAAGAAGAAAACTCGCCGTCGATCATCATCAACTTCAGGCAGTCCATCGCCAGCTGACGTTCACAACGACCGCGTCCTTATATATTATAATAAGGTATAGACGAGACACTATGAACTATAACAAGCCCGAAGGGCTGGTAAGAGCACAGGCAGGTGGTGGAGCGAAGCGGAACCCCTGACAAAAGGATTCCCCAAAGGTACGAATAAGCGAGCGAAACGACAAAGAAAAGCTTGTTTTTCTTTTCGTTTCCGAGCGGAAGTACCTTATCCAAAGGTACGAATAAGCGAGCGAAACGACAAAGAAAAGCTTGTTTTTCTTTTCGTTTCCGAGCAGAAGTACCTTATCCAAGGAAAGAAGGGGCGACAGATTTTTAAAATGGGTGCATTCGTATTGTGTCGCACCTTCGGAGCTATCGTTTATGTTGTTGTTGTCAGGGGTTACGCTTCGCTCCACCCCTGCCTGTGGTCTTGTCACCCCTTCGGGGTTCTTCTCTGCTCAAAGTCCCATGCTTGTTGACCCCAGCCCTAACATAGGGGGCCTTGTTGACCCCACCCCTACCCCTCCCCTGCAAGCAGGGGCGGGGAGCATAGATAGTGTTTGTTTCCCTATCAAGAGGGCGGAACAGAAAGAACTCTACACAATAATTCCTGATGCTGCCTATAACTCTTCATTTACTCCCCAACCCTATTTATAGGGGAGGGGCAGGGGTGGGGTTGATTCCCCGACCAAGAGGATGCGCCAGACTAATTAACGACTCATCACTCGAACATATTTTTAAGCGGACACCAATATTTAAAATTCATGAAAAAAGTTTAGCGGACAGTAATAATATTTTTTCTTGTTGTAAGGAAATTCGCTGCTTTAGACACTCAGAAGCGACAGTATCGCACATGGAAAGCGACGGTTTACTCATACAAAGCAACGCTTTAGATCATGGAAATCGGTGCTATTGAGTTTTGAAGGGCATACTTTTTTAGATATGGAAATAGGATATTCATCTCAATTTCTATAATTTTCATTTACCACCTACCGACCTACCATGACCACGCTCAAAAGCCCATCTACAAAGGGTTTGAGCAATGGTAGGTCTTTACCCAACACCTACCATACACCTACCATAGACCTACCATATTTATGTAGATTAAGATAGAATCTACACCTTTTTTTCACTCAATTACGTTTAACATCTACCAATCTACCATAATCACTCGCAAACACCAACGGCAAAGAGTTTGAACGATGGTAGGTCTATGGTAGGTGTTGGCGAAAGACCTACCATTCACTTTCCCCTTTATTTAAAGGTGTTTGAGGGGTATGATGGTAGGTTGGTAGGTCTTTTTCAGAAAAGACTTAAATGATGTTGTTTTCGTCGAACTCACGTCATATAGGTAGGGGAGTAAGTGGAAAGGAAACAGGTAATCTTTTTTCTTTGTGCGAACGAAGGTTTTAGGGAAATCCCTAAAGGTTTTAGGGAAATTTTCTTTGCGGTTCGAGGTTTTATCTGTATCTTTGCCCCCGAAAGATGGTGGAAACCGCGTCGACATCTTTGAATGAGAGCAGTGACCTATCGCAGAAAGAATGTTTAATCAGCAAGAATAGTAGAAGAAAAATGAAGAAAGTGGCAATCTTTGCAGTGGGCGCAGCACTGTTGCTGAGCAGCTGCGGTTCTTACACAGCCAGCGGAGCCTACACGGGTTCGTCGCTGGGAAGCATATTGGGTTCTGCCATTGGTGGACTCACCGGAGGTCCGCGCGGCAGCGACTGGGGAACCATCATCGGCATGGCTGGCGGTGCTGTTGTGGGCGGAGCCATTGGCAATGCAGCCGATCAGTCGCGACGTCAGCAGATTGAAGAGTACCATCAGCGTGCAGAGGCTCGTTCGGCACACCGTTCTACCGTGGGACAAGACCGCTATGACAACAGTCAGAACTATGGCGATAACGGTTACTACGATCCGCAAAACGGTGGCGACGATCGCATCGACCTGGGTATTGCTGGCGCTCCCGGTTCTCAGGCTGGCGTAGCATCGCCGCGTCTCTCGGCCGAGAGTGGTGCACTTGTCATCAGCAACATCCGCTATCTCGACGACAATGGAGACCAGATGCTGGGTGCTGGCGAGGTGGCCAAGATTGCGTTCGACCTGAAGAATACGTCGAATCAGACGCTCTACAACGTGAAACCCATAGTGGTTGAGACCACTGGCAACCGCCATATCCTGGTGTCGCCCTCTATCAATGTGGAGAGCATCGCTCCGGGCAGCGGCATTCGCTATACGGCTACCGTGGTGGGCGACCGCAGCCTAAGACGCGGAACGGCTCAGTTCGAGGTGAGTGCTGAGACTGACGGCAAGGTGAATGTGAGCGGTGGTCAGGTGTTCGACATCAATACCAAGCGCTGATTCACGACGACAACCAACGATGATAGAGAAAGCGGAGTTCCCCGACCGGGAACTCCGCTTTTCTGTTTTCTTGTTCGCTGAGACCAGCGTTACACGATGCCTTGAGCCATCATGGCGTTGGCCACCTTCATGAATCCGGCGATGTTGGCGCCCTTCACGTAGTTGATGTAGTCCTTTTCCTGACCATACTTCATGCACTGAGCGTGAATGCCGGCCATAATGGTATGCAACTTCTGATCCACCTCTTCGGCGCTCCACGAGATGCGCATCGAGTTCTGCGTCATCTCCAGACCGCTGGTGGCCACACCTCAGGCGTTTACAGCCTTGCCCGGTGCGAAGAGCTGGCGGGCAGCGATGAACTTGTCGACAGCTTCGGCCGTGCATCCCATGTTCGACACCTCAGCTACGCAGAGCGGCTTGTGTGAGAGGATGGAGTCGGCATCGGCACCGTTGAGCTCATTCTGAGTGGCGCAAGGCAGATAGATGTCGGCCTTCACCTCCCAAGGCTTGCGACCTGCGAAGAACTTGCTGCCGGGGAACTCCTCAGCATAAGGCTCGCACACGTCGTTGCCGCTGGCACGAAGCTCCAACATGTATTCAATCTTCTCGGCGTCGAGACCCGCTTCATCGAGGATGAATCCGTCGGGACCAGAGATGGTGATGACCTTGGCACCCATTTCGGTAGCCTTCTTGGCGGCACCCCAGGCCACGTTTCCGAAGCCCGACAGAGCGATGGTCTTGCCCTTGATGTCGATGCCAGCGGTGTCGAGCATGTGGTGAACGAAGTAGAGTGCACCGAATCCGGTAGCCTCTGGACGCAGGATGGATCCGCCCCACTCAAGGCCCTTGCCGGTGAGCGTGGCGCCATGGAACTGACCCGTGATGCGTTTGTACTGTCCGAAGAGGTAACCAATCTCGCGTCCGCCCACGCCGATGTCGCCAGCGGGAACGTCCATGTCGGGACCAATCACCTTGTAGAGCTCAGTCATGAACGACTGGCAGAAGCGCATGATTTCGGCATCGCTCTTTCCGCGCGGTGCGAAGTCGGAGCCGCCCTTGCCGCCACCCATGGGGAGCGTGGTGAGTGCGTTCTTGAAGGTCTGCTCGAATCCGAGGAACTTCAGGATGGAAAGGTTAACAGAGGGGTGAAAGCGCAAACCGCCCTTGTAGGGGCCGATAGCGCTGTTGAACTGCACGCGATAGCCGATGTTCACCTGAACCTCGCCCTTGTCGTCTACCCAAGGCACACGGAAGGTCGTGATGCGCTCAGGCTCCACGATGCGCTCAATGATCTTGGCTTTCTCGAATTCGGGATGCTGGTTGTAGACGTCCTGGATAGATGTTAGAACTTCCCTGACTGCCTGTAGGAATTCGGCTTCACCTGGGTGTTTCTGCTCCAGGTTCTGCATGATTTTCTCAACGTTCATAAATAGTTAGATATTTTAGTTAAACAATTCAATGTGTCACTTTTGACACTACAAATGTAGCGTTTTTTGTTGAAACCTCCAAGAGAAAACCCGAAAATCTTCTTCTTTTTCTGACATTTTTTCAGCTTCGCGAATTATAATGTCCGATTTGCAAAGTGCACATGACAAACAACCTTTCTCTACACGATGTGCGACGGTGGTTTTCGGTTTGATAGACGAATCGCCAATTCTTCAAAAAGCTGAATTCAGGGACTAACGACGCGAATAAACGCACTCCAGAGTGTCCCATCGGATTCTTTACGGACAATCTATTATATAATAGGTGTAGGTTCTCCGTACGCTTGCTATTATATATAATAAGGTGTGGGGCACACCAACGGCGCGCCCCACATCCCTTGATATGCCTTTTCGTTTCTTAATTCGCAGCTTCACGAGCGGCTCTCTCAGCCTCCTTTTCAGCTTTTTTGGCCGCTTTCTTCGCCTCTTTCTCTGCTTTCTTAGCTGCTTTCTTGGCTTCTTTCTCCGCCTTTTTGGCGGCCTTTTCAGCCTCGCGAGCCTGCTTTTTGGCCTCCTTCTGGGCTTTCTTCTCTGCCTTCTGCGCTTCCTTATAGGCGTCCTTCTCCTCCTTCAGTAGTTTGTCGGGGTCTAGGTCGTCGCCCGACTCGAGTGCGTCGCGTAGCATTTCCTTGTCGAAGGTGATCACCTGTCCGAAAAGTCCCACCGACAACGTCTTGTCCTCGCCCTTGAAATGGACATGCGTCGTATTGAAGAGCACGTAGTCGTTGAGTTGCAACTTCATGTCGATGGCAGCTGAGACGGCCGTCTTTATGAGTCCTTTCCCCATGTTGCCGAACACGTTGTGGTCCAGTCCGCGTTCTGCGGTCTCTTCCTCCACATATTCGCTGACGGCTTTCATCATGGCCTCTTTATGCGCTTTCTTGTCGGGCCGCGTGAGCGTCATCAGTATGGCGATGCCCACCAGCAGAATCAATACGAGTAGTTTCTTCATCTCCTCTTTTCTTTTTTAGTTTTCAAAAATACGAGCGTCCACATCGTGTGAATCGGGGACAAAGGTAATAAAAAGCGTGTTGAATAACGAAGAAACGCGTGAGTTTTTTCTTGATTTCGGGCGTTTGTGGTAGGGTAGTGGGGCGCTTTATGCGGAGGTTTTGCCGACCGCTATACCTTAACGCATTTCTTTGAGCGATGATGTCTGACGCGCGTTAAAGGATTTTTAAGATTTTCGCATGGTGGAAGTGTTAAAAGATGACCTCAAAAAGCGCTAACTTTTTAACATAAAACTACCCATCTATCTATCCCCTTTTTGCAATGTCGAGATGACAGTCGAAAAGTCGGTTGAGCAAAAGCGGCAGTTTTGATCATCGAAATTGGCGCTTTTGATGACCGAAACTGCCGCTTTTGCTCATCGAAACTGCCGCTTTTGGTACCCGATTTTTGGGGTTTTCTTGCATAATTACGGTATTTTTATTCCGAAATTTTGTCGATGGTTTTGTAATCGTTTGACAATCAGGGCATTACACTAATGCCTCATGGCTGGCTTATTTCGGTGCTTCGGACTTCGTGATTCATAATTTTTAAATCTCCGTGTTAAAGGAACGATATCTAATAGTAAAAAAATGTTATAGAGAATGTACCTATTCCTTGTCGAAAGGTCTATGGGAGAGTTCAACTCCGTCTCCGTCTTCCATCGCGATCACCGTCTGTCTTCGCCTTATCCGACGTCATGATGCCCAACCGACAACATGAATTTCGCATTAAAAGATTTTGTTTTCTCGCATTTTCTTTGTAAGTTTGCACAAAACTTCATCGACCCTTTCCCGCTTTATGGAAAACAATATACCCCAACAGTGGAATAAGTTCTACTTGAAAGACGTGTCGTTCGTCAACCTGATGACGCGCCGCATCTACAATGTGCTCATTGTGGCCAACCCCTACGATGCCTT
>JAILAI010000177.1 GCA_024681705.1 Prevotella sp. | reverse complement strand
AGTCGGTTGAGCAAAACTGCCGCTTTTGATCATCGAAATTGGCGCTTTTGATGACCGAAACTGCCGCTTTTGCTCATCGAAACTGCCGCTTTTGGTGAGAAAAATCTAGATTTTTTCGTTAACGAACGTGAAATTTTGGCTTGAAAAATTGTCGGCAAATTTGTAACAAACTGACAATCAAGTTGTTATCACTAATCGCTGAGAATCGCATATTTCGCCGCCCCGAGTCTTCTGATTCAAAATTTTTAAATTATACTGTTAAAAACTACCCACATGAAACGTAAACAAATGTTATCGACATTTTGCTTCTTGGAGTATCTATATACGACAGAAGAGTGCAACTCGTTTCGGGGTTGCACTCTTCCGCCTAGTCTTAGCCATCAGCACTTCGATGCGATGTTCACTTCAGGATGACCTTCTTTCCGTTACGGATATAAATGCCCTGCTCGGTTGGACGCCCATTGAGTTTCTTTCCATCCAAAGAGAACCACTCCTCGTGCATCTGTCCCTCACCATCTTGAAGCGACGAAATGCCAGTGGCAATTGGCTCAATGATAAACACCTCTTCCATCACCATGCTATAGGCACCTTTAGAGTCGCGGGTGACCAATGAGATTTTATGCTCTACATGGCGTCTCAGTCCCGACACGTCGATCTCCACCAGATTCACTGGTCCCGTGTATGGGCAGGTGACGATATTATCGGTTTCATCATTAAACCAATAGCAATAGTGAGTGATAGTTGCCGTTTCTTCTACTCTCGGCACCATAAAAAACCTTGTCTGCACACTACTCCACAAGCCTATATCATCCTGGGAGCGCACGCTGATACAGTGGAATCCTGGCGACAGATTCTCGATGTCGATCTCTGCCACAGAGCCCGAAAGCGTCTGCTTGTTGGCAAATTGTCCGTCCAGCCAGTACTCCATCGCGGTGATGGAAGTGGCAACAGACGTGGACCTTGGTATCAGGAAACACCTCGTCTGCACACTGCTCCACAAGCCTTGGTCGTCTTGGGAGCGCACGCTGATACAGTGGAATCCTGGCGACAGATTCTCGATGTCGATTTCTGCCATTGTTGAGGTCAGTTGTTGCTTGTTGGCAAATTGTCCGTCCAACCAGTACTCCATCGCGGTAATAGACGTGGCAACAGATGTAGGTCTTGGTATCAGGAAGCACCTCGTCTGCACACTGCTCCACAAGCCTTTGTCATCTTGAGCGCGCACACTTATAAAGTGGAAGCCTGGCGACAGATTCCCGATATCGATCTCTGCCGTTGTAGTGGTCAGCGGTTGCTTGTTGGCAATTTGTCCGTCCAACCAGTACTCCATTGCGGAAATACTGCCGTTCTGCGCTTTCATCACCATGCAACAGACGATGGCGCAGCTCAGCAATAAGAACCTTTTCCTATTCATAAGCTTTAGTGTGTTAGGGTTCAGGATTTGTATTCGTGGCAGGTACAGGACGGGCGTGTGTCTCGAAACTCACGTTCAGTTTCTTTCCCACAACGGTAGTCGACAGGTTCTTCACGACGGGTGTGGACGGCACCTTGCTGAAGCCAATGCCGCCATTGATACCGATTTCTGTGTTGTCATTGCCAATCCACTCCGTAGGATTCTTTATCTCAAATGTACGTGTTGGTGAGTATTTTCCATCATCCCCATCGGTAAAGTAACCTTCTGGCACCTCAAAATTGTTTTCGCAATTTGCACTGGCAGGTATATTCCGTTCAAAATTATGGAAGAGACAATTGTACACATTTGAGCCATACCCCACATTTTTATGATAATAAGAGTCCAACAAGAAAATACAATTCTGCCAAGTAAATGCCGAATTGTCACAATTCGCATCGTGGTAAAAACCTTCCCCTATGATACAGTGGTCAATAAGAACAGAACTCCCTGTCGCAAAGGTACGGACGAGTGTTCCTATGTGGCAATTACAAATGGTCAGGTTTGTTGCTAAATATGTAGCTGAGTTTCCATAAACACCTCCTGTTATTACACATTGAGAGACATTCGCATCCGTTACGTTGTTAATGAACGCAATATTTCCTTCAATGTAGCATTTGGCAACGGTCAGATTGTTTACTGGATCTGTCTGTTGTCCATTGATATAAGCAATGTCCAATTGAGACTTTATTCGCAAGCCTTCAAGGTGTACGTTTTCCAAAACGCCATTGGTAGAATTTCCGATCTGCATGTTACTTCCATCCTTTTTAACGAGTGTTGTGGCATCCGTTCCTGTGGTATTGTCGGCCTCAAAGCCTGTGCCATAGACACTAACCGACTTACTGATACTTGTCAGATAGAACTGTCCTGCCGACAATGTAATCACATCTCCATCAACAGCTGCATTGTGAGCATTGATAAAAGCATCCATGCCTACATACAAGGTGGTTTGTACTTCGCCATCTGCCTCATGCTGGAGAATAGCCGTTAGCATAGCATTCTGTTGTGCCCCTGCTACCATAGTGAAGCAGAGGGCCATCACTGACAATAAAAATCTTTTTGTTTTCATATCTTTACTAGTTAATATAGTTAATATGCCGCAAAGATAAAGAAAACAATATATGGGAAGCTAACAAAACTTGAAAACCGATTAACAATTTCCGAAAATGTTAATCGGTTTTGTTTATAAATTGCTTTTCCACTCACTTGGCGTTTGGCCCGTCGCCTGTTTGAAGATACGGATGAACGACTGCAGATTGGAGAAACCCGACTCCAAACAGACGGTGATATTCTTGATTTCAGGGTTGTCGCGCATCAGCCTTTTGGCATGTTCCACCCTGTAGCGATTAACAAACTGAATAAACGTGCATCCTTCGCTAGAGTTGATGCAATCGGACACATAGCGGCTATTGGTCGTAAGCAGGGCAGCAACGTCCGACACCTTCAGTTTGTTGTTGGTATATAGCTTCCTGCTAACCATCAATTCACGTATCCGCTCTAACAGCTCGTTGTTGTTGTTCGTGGATTCTGTTTCTGCAATCTGACACTCCTGCGGATGTTTTTCCTTCCTTATATATATAATAAGGAGTGCGCAGGCCAACGACAAGAGAACTGCTAGCAACGCCCACCACCAAGCACTGATACCCCCGGCCTTGGCGCCAATGGGAGTGCCTACATGGAAGACCCAGACCTCTGACGAAGGTGCGAAGTTGCCATTTCGGCCACTATACAGCCCACCGGCAAACAACAGATTGCCATCCTCAGTCAATACTGGTGAGTGTTCGGGATAGTAAGACAGCGAATCCGTATAATAGAGCGTCAAAGGTGCACCTCTTCCCTGGGAGGCACGGGCATAGTCGATGGCCAGCACATAATGACGGTGAGGTGTGTTGGGCTCTGCCTGGAAGTTATGGCTCAGTCCGTACAGATAGCCCCGCCCGGCCTTACGGTCAACAACTATAGCAGAGGTATAGAAAATATCCTCCCATTGGCTTCGCATGGGAACGGGGCCATCGGTGGGGAGGAGCGAGAAGACTCCGTTCTCCACCTTCATGATAGACACCTGTCCGTTTTTGTTGCAGACGGGTAACAAGTAGGTATACTGGCCTTTTGACTCATCACCGATGAAGGTCTCATCATCACGATGGCGCATGAACAATAACGGATGCCATTCGGCCAACAGCGGAATATGCAAGGTGTCGCCCTTCAGACGATCGGCCACCACACTCGCCAAGATATCGCCCTTGGTGTCATAGTTGCCAATGATAAGGGCATCGTCATCAGAAATGCGGAAGATTGTTGGCGTGGATCGCTCCTCGGAAACATCTTTTACATAGGTGAACCGGTTCTTGCCATCGAAGATCTCGATGGCGTCCTTGTGGTACCAGTTGCCGGCGATGACCACCCGTCCGCTGTCCAGTTCCAGACCGGAGGCATTAGTCCTTTTCTTCTCCATGCTGCTGAAGCCTTCGAAAGAGTGGGTAGCCGGGTCGTATATCTCTGCGAGGAAGGTTTGTCCGATGCCGATGGGTTCGTTACAGCCGCCTCCCAACAACACCTTGCCATTCTTCATCACCACCGAAAAGCCAAAGTCGTGGTTATACATCATCTGCATCGTGTGCCACTTGCCGTCCTTGAAATACTCCGCCGTTGGCGTGGGCACGAAACCGTTGGTATGACCGCCAGCCACAACCCACTCGCCACCTGCGCAAAACACAGCATGTCCTGCACGGGGGATCGTCAAATCGGGCAACCGCTCTATCTCCATTTTCCTGACAACACAGGAATCAGCTGCCGTCACACTGCCTGCAACGGAGAGTAGCACGCATGACCAAACAAAATAAAGTATCGTTTTCATTGATTTATGTATAACTACATGTGGTGACTCAACACCTTTCGAGTACAAAGTTAATACTTTTTTTCAATTCCACAACTATAGTGTCACGAAAAACGAAAAAATGTTAGTCCAACGAGGAATACATAATACCCTTGTCGGGTAGTTTGAGTCCTCTACTCTCATGCTGGAAGAAAACGGACAAAAGGGTGTGTCAAAGGTAAGTGACACACCTTCTTTTGGCTCTTGATGCAATGCTTTTGCTCTGTTGAACGCACTTCTGGCATCGAACATTTATCACTTGCCTTATGGTTTTTCAAAAAATAGTTCGTAACTTTGTGCCCAAATAATCACCTTTGGTATGAAAAGAAACCTACTGCTACTGGCCTTTGTCGTGTTTGCGACCGGCCTCTCTGCGCAACAAACGCTGCGTTATTACTACCCTTTGAACGGAACCTGGCGTTTTGCTCTCGACCCGCAACGCACCATGAATGCCACCACGCCTTGCAACGACGAGATAGAATTGCCGGGAACGACCGACACCAACAGAAAGGGCTTTGAACCCGAGAACAAGCAGGAGACCACACATCTGACGCGTCTGCATAGCTATGTGGGGCGTGCGTGGTACAAACGCGCCATCAAGATGAACATCATCCCCATCGGAAAAGGCTTCAGCTACATCTTGCACATGGAGCGCACCAAGCCCTCCACCGTCTATATCGACGGTAAAGAGATAGGCTCTTCCGACAATGTCTCGACGCCGCAGGAATACGACATCACGGAATATGTCAAGTCTGGCAGTTCGCACCAGCTCTGCATCATGATAGACAATAGCACCGAAGCCGTGCCGCCACAGGTGGTGAGCAACTCTCACGCCTACACCGAGGACACGCAGACCAACTGGAATGGTGTGCTGGGAAAATTCTACATCGAACTCCGTCCGTCGGTCTACATCAAGAACATCAGCATTGAAACCAGCGCCGAGCGAAATGAAGTGGTGTGCACGGCCGACATTACCGGCAAGATAAAGAAGGATATGCCCGTGGAGTTCATCCTGGCCAAGTGGGGCAGCGAATATGGTGTAGTCGTGTCGAAAAGCACGGTGAAGAAGACGAAGCAGACCACCGCCCGCATCCGCGTGACCTATCAGCACGACGGACTCGTCCCCTGGAGCGAATTCCATCCGCAACTCTACAGGATGATTGTGAAGTTGGGCGATATCGATGTGCAGGAGAAGCAGTTCGGACTCTGCGACTTCACCACGCGTGGCACGCAGTTCTGCGTCAACGGTCACACCACGTTCCTACGTGGCAAGCACGACGCCTGCGTGTTCCCCACGAAGGCCCACGTACCTGTCAACGTGGAGGAGTGGCGTCGCTATTTCCAGATATGCAAGGGCTACGGCATCAACCACGTGAGGTTCCACTCGTGGTGTCCGCCCGATGAGTGCTTCACCGCGGCCGACATCGAAGGCATCTACCTGCAACCCGAACTTCCATTCTGGGGCGACCTCAACAAAGACGACACCCGACTCATGACGTTCCTCATGAAGGAAGGGCAGAACATCATCCGCGAATATGGTCACCATCCGTCGTTCGTCATGATGGCCCTCGGCAACGAGCTCTGGGGAGACATCCCCACGATGAAGAAGTTCACCGACGTTTTCAGGAAGATGTCGCCCAACAAACTCTACACGTTCGGTTCCAACTACTACCTGGGCTATCAGGGATGGAAAGAGGGAATGGACTATTTCACCACCTGCCGCAACGGCGGAGAGGAATGGGGCCGCCACAACACCCACACACGCGGTTCGTTCTCGTTTGCCGACACCTACGACGGCGGTCTGCTCAACCACAGCTATCCCAACTCAATAATGAATTTCAGCGAGGGCATCAAGGGGCTTAGCGTGCCGGTGATCAGTCATGAGACGGCACAATTCCAGACCTATCCCGACTACCGTGAAATCGGAAAGTACAATGGTGTGCTCTATCCCTACAACATGGAAGTGTTCCGCTCGCGTCTTGAAAAGGCAGGCATGCTCGACCAGGCCGACGATTTCCACAAAGCATCCGGACTATGGAGCATGCAGCTCTACAAGGCCGACATCGAGATGGATCTGCGTACGCCGGGCTTCGGCGGCTTCCAACTGCTCGACCTGCAGGACTATCCCGGTCAGGGATCGGCCTACGTGGGTGTACTCGATGCGTTTATGGAGTCGAAAGGTCTCATTACGCCCGATGAATTCAGGGGTTTTTGCTCTCCCATCGTTCCTCTGTTCGAGGCGGAGAAATTCTGTTTCACCAACGACGAACCGCTCACTGGGCGCGTTCAGTTGGCCAACTATGCCGAACCTGAAGGCGACTACAAATGGAAAGAAGGCAAGGTTGATTGGGAAGTGCTCACCGATAGCGGCAAGGTGTTCAGTCGAGGTTCGCTGGCCATCCCGCAACAGAGTCAGGGACTTGTCGACATTGGCACCATCAATGTGTCCACCGCTTCGCTTACGAAAGCACAGAAACTGACGCTCGTGCTCCGCACCTATTATAATAAGGAGAGCCAGCAGTCGTTCACCAACAGCTATCCTTTGTGGGTGTTCCCCGCCAATACGACGGTGCCGAAGACCAGCGGCCGCAATGCCATCACAGTGGCCCATCGCATCGACGATGCCCTCTTCCGCGACCTGGATGCAGGGAAAAACGTTCTGCTGATGCCCGATTCAACGCAGCTGAAAGACCTCACCGTGGGCGGACTCTTCCAGACAGACTACTGGAACTACCGCATGTTCAAGACCATCTCCGAGAACAATAAAAAGCCGGTTTCACCGGGCACGCTGGGTCTGCTCACCAATCCGTCGCACCCCATCTTCCGCGACTTCCCCACCGATATGCACACCTCGTGGCAGTGGTTCCCCATGATCAAGGCTTCGCGCCCGTTCATGCTCGACAACACGGCCGCACAATATCGTCCCATCGTTCAGGTCATCGACAACATCGAGCGCAACCACAAGCTGGGACTCGTGTTCGAATTTGCCGTCGGCAAGGGCAAGCTGCTCGTCTGCATGTCGCCACTCGACCAGCTACAGCAATATGCCGAAGCGCGCCAGCTCTACAGCAGCATCTGCCAGTATATGCTATCGGCCGACTTCGCCCCGCAGACAAAGGTCACCACAACCGACCTGCAACGCCTATTCACCACACCCGTTGTGGAGGGAAAAATCGGCGAACTGAACAATATTTCTCCCTATTAAAAGGCGTCGCCTCAGCATGATGAAATCGGCAATTTACAACACTGCAACGCTCAGCAATGGGCTGCGCGTCATCCATCTGCCCTCTACAGCTCAAGTAATTTATTGCGGGTTCGCCGTGGGCGTTGGCTCTCGCCACGAACAGACAGGTCAGGAAGGTCTGGCACACTTCTGCGAGCACGTCAGTTTCAAGGGAACGCAGACGCGATCGGCCATGCAGATACTGAACCATCTGGAGCGTGTCGGCGGCGACCTGAACGCGTTCACCAACAAGGAAGACACCGTGTTCTATGCCGCTGTGCTCAAACAACATCTGCCCAAAGCCGTAGACTTGTTGTCGGATCTCGTCTTCCGAAGCATCTATCCGCAACAGGAAATCGACCGCGAGGTGGAAGTTATCTGCGACGAGATTGAGAGTTACAACGACTCGCCAGCCGAGCTTATCTTCGATGAAATCGAGAATTTCTGCTTCGAAGGTCATCCGCTGGGTCATAACATTCTGGGTAGTGCGGAGCGTGTCAGAGCGTTTACCACCGCCGATGCGCTTGCGTTCACTCGGCAGTTCTATCAACCCGCAAACGCCATCTTCTTTGCGTCGGGCGACTTGTCGTTCGAAAAACTTCTGCGATTGCTTGAAAAGCTGACGCCAGCATCATCGACCTTCGTCGCTCCATCTGCCGACACTACGGTTCCATCGAGCCATCACGAAGCACATACCCCGAAAACCGACGCACCCATCATCGTCGATAAAGGCACCCATCAGGCGCACGTCATGCTTGGCACCGAGGCATTTCCCTTCGACCATCCGCTACGCCTACCGCTCTATCTGCTGAACAATCTGCTAGGCGGACCGGGAATGAATGCGCGGCTGAACGTCGCCCTGCGCGAGCGCAACGGACTTGTCTACACGGTAGAGAGCTCGCTGGTGGCCTATAGCGACACTGGTTTATGGTGCACCTATTTCGGTTGCGACCCACACGATGTGGAGAGATGTCTGCACATGGTGAGGCGCGAACTCCAGAAACTGGTCCGTCAGCCCTTATCCGACCGTCAGCTTGCCGCCGCCAAACGTCAGATAAAAGGTCAGATTGGCGTCGCTTCGGACAATCGGGAGAACTTCGCTCTCGACATGGCCCGCATCTTCTTGCACCAACAGAAGCAGAAAGACGTCGACGCACTTTATCAGGCTATCGACGCACTGACGCCCGAACAACTCCAGCAAGCTGCCGCCGAAATCTTTGAACCTCACCGCCTTTCCACCCTCATCTTTGAATAATCGACAATAATTAACGTCAGTTCGACGAAAACAATATGAGATAAGTCTTTTTCTCAAAAAGACCTACCGACCTACCATCACACCCCGCAAACGCCGATAAATAAAGGGGTAGGTCTATGGTAGGTGTTGGGAGAAGACCTACCATTGACCTACCATATCTAAAACCCTTTGTGATAGACATTTGCGAATGGTCATGGTAGGTCGGTAGGTCTTAAACGCAATTTATAGTAGAAAAACTTTCTAATCTTGATAAAGTGAGACTTTCAAAACTCAAAAGCACCATTTTCCATCATCTAAAGCGTCGGTTTGCATGAGTGAAATCGCCACTTTCTATAAACAATATCGCTGTTTTAGCGTAACAAAATAGTTCCGATTTACTTTCTAACAAGAAAATTCTACAAACATTTCCGTCGAACTCACGTTATAATTATTTTCATTTTTCCTCGGCCCTACCTTTGTAATTCAAAAAAAAGATGTAAATTTGCACATTCATCAATTAAATCTATGCCTCTGGAGCGATTATGAACACTTATCTGTCTGAATATTCTCCCACTCGCATCATTCATCGATCGACATTGTGGCGACCCATGTCGGCCTGCCTGCTATTGCTATGCCTGTCGATAACCGTTGGCTGCAACCAACCACAAAAGCCAGAAAAGCACAAGGCCAATAGTGAAAAGGCAGATAGTCTGATGTACGTCATCTACGAGGAAGAGGACAGCAACAGGTTCGACGACGCCATGATTCACGTTCGCGAGGCGCTGGCCATTTATGAGCAATTGGGCGATTCCATCGGCCTGAGCGACTGCTATAGCGAGATGGTGGTGTGCAACCAGCGTATCGGTAATCTCACTGCCGCCATTGAGGCTGGACAGGAGGCCATAAAGATTGACGAGGCATTAGGTGAGAACGAACGACTGTCGTCCGATTACAACAATATGGCCGGCGTCTACCTCACCTCGAAACAGATACCCGAGGCGAAGTCGTTCATCGATAAGGCTATCTATCTTGACGAAAACGAAGGACGCATTCAAAAGTTGTCCATCCGCTATGGACTGGCCACAGAGATCTATGTGAAGATAGACTCACTGGACAAAGCGCTGGATTTTGCCAAAAAAGCCCTGAATCTGGACACCAAAGCCAAAGACACGCTGAAGATGGGACGACGCATGTCGCAGATGGCGGATGTGTATCTGGCAAGGAAAGAATACGGAAAGGCCGTGCAACTCTACCAAGACGCCATCGTCATGCTGACAAAGATGAAGGAACGCACGTCCACCTGCATCACTTATAAACAACTGGGACAGACATACATGCGCATGGGACAGACCGCCAAAGCACGTGAGTGTCTGGAGAAGAGCTTGCAAATGGCAAAGAACCTCAAAAGCCGATACCTCATGCAATCGACGAGCGAGCATCTGGGAAACCTGCTCTCGCAAAGCGACCCCTTGACGGCGATGGAATACATGAAGCTGAGCTCAGAGCTGAAAGACTCGCTCTACAACGAGAAGAACGCGCAGCTGCTGAGCAGTTTTGCCGCCAGGTTCGAGAGTGCAGAGAAGGCCCACACCATCGAGCAACAGGAGGCCAAGTTGCGCACACATAAGATTTATATATGGGTGGCTGTCGCCTTTGTTATCCTGCTCTCGATGCTCTGCGGCGCCCTCTATTACATGTTCCGCGAACGCACCCGCTCGAGAAACGCGACGCAGAAGCTCATCAACGTGAGAAACACCTTCTTCACGAACATCACCCATGAGTTCCGCACGCCGTTGACGCTCGTGCACGGACTGAGTCACCAGATGCTCGTTCACCCCGAGATGAGTCAGGAAGAGCGCCAGCGCTGCCTAACCGACATTCAAGATCAGGGCGACTCGCTGCTCGAACTGGTGGGCGAACTATTGGAGGCTTCGAAGATGATGAGCGAAACACAGACGCCCACATGGATGCACGGTAACGTGGCAGCCTACATAGCGATGACGGTAGAGGCCTACCGAAGCTTCGCCGCCACACAGAGCGTCACGCTTCACTATCAGCCAGAAGTGTCAGACGTAGAGGCCGATTTCATCGGTAACTATCTGGCAAAGATTTTGCGAAACCTCATTTCCAACAGCCTGAAATACATGCCTGGCGGCGGCGATATCATCGTAAGTCTGCAAACCAACAAGAACCATCTGCAACTACACGTTGAAGACACGGGCGGTGGTATTGCCGAAGAGGACATCGAAAACATTTTCGAACCCTTCTATCGCGGACAGAGCAGCAAGGAAGGAAACAGTTCAGGCATCGGACTGAACTACGTACAACAGATGGTGCAACAGATGGGCGGCACCGTGAAAGCGTCGAATACACAACAGGGCGCGAAGTTCTCGGTGATGCTGCCTCGCTACAACGAGAAGGCCGACAAACGGCAATGGGACGGTGCCAACGTGGAGGCACCAAAGCCATTGGCACAACCTGCAACCGCTCACTATGCTACACCAACCACCATCACCGCCACTTCGGCCGACCCATCGCTGCTCATCGTAGAGGACAATCCAGAAATTGCCCATTTCATCGGAATGGTGATGGGGTCGAACTACAACATCCAATTCGCCATGAACGGTGAAGAGGCGCTTCAGAAAGCGCAAGAGAACATGCCCGACATACTGCTCACCGACCTGATGATGCCGCTCATGGACGGCTTGGAACTATGCCGTCGCGTGCGGTCGTCGGACGTGCTCAACCACATACCTATTATAGTTATATCGGCCAAGGACAGCGACAACGACCGACTGGAAGCCCTTCAGGCGGGTGCCGATGCCTATCTCATCAAGCCCTTCAACGCCGACGAGCTGACATTGCGAGTGGAACAACTGTTGAGACAACGCCAGTTGCTGAGACAGAAATTCGCCAGCGGTCTGCCTGCCGACAACGACTACTCAGGACTGAAGGAAGGTGAAAGGCAGTTCCTCGAGCGTCTTACATCGCTCATCGAGGCACAACTCAGCAACCGCGATCTCAACACCGATATGCTGGCCGACGGCATGAAGATGACGCGATCGCAACTGAACGGCAAGACGCGTGCCGTGACGGGCAACACCGCCAACAACTATATAGCCCGCATCAGGATGGACCGCGCGGCCCGAATGCTGAAGAATTCGGACAGGAATATCGGCGAGGTGGCCATGAAATGCGGATTCGATGATGTCAGCTATTTCAGCCGCGTGTTCAAGCAAACCTACGAATGCACGCCGTCACAATATCGAAAAGAGGCCCAGAACGACAAATAAGAAATTCCGGAATTTTAGGAAATGACACGAAAAAAAGACTCAGAAATCCTTTCGAAGGGTTCCTGAGTCTGGATATAGAATATATTGAAATTTTGTATTGGTGAGACTTTTCTCACTTTGAGAAATGCTGCGTACCTCCCGGTAGGCCATCGTTTACGTTGCAAAGATACGATGGAAAGGTATTTTTTTGTTAGGATAATTTGAAAAAAAGTTAGGACTTTCCACACATAAAACAAATAATCCTAACTTTTTTACATATAATGCTAATAAAAAATACTAAGCAATAATTTAAAAAATAAATGGCGAAGATGGAAGATAAGAAAAAGGGTCGTCGAAGGCAACATTCGCTTTTTCTACACATTGCCGCAACGAGGACTTTCATGTCCGTCAGAAATATAAGAAAGGATTTTGGGACTTAATATATTTGCGTTTCTCCTTTTTCTTTCGGTGTACGGCCTTTCACGATTCGGAAATTGCGGTAGAAAGTAGAAAGGTTGGTGTAACCCGAACGTTCGGCAATCACGGAGATGGCGTATTCGGGGTGCTCTTCTATCATCTTCTCTGCAAAATCGATGCGCAGGCGGTTGATATATTCAGAGAACGAACAACCCTCACAGTCCTGGATGGCGCGCTGAATATACGTGCGGTTCGTGCGGAGACGGTGCGCCAAGTCAATGATTTTCAAGTCGTGCCTTAGGTATAACTGCTCATTCTCCATCAGTTGACTAATGCGGTAACCGAGCATCTGCTCATGGGGAATAGGCTCTGATTCGACGGTGGAATCGATGATTTCTGTAGTCACGTCTTCCCCTTCTTCGACCATCGGTTTGTCGTGCTGCTCTTCGTTCCACGCCTCTTCTTCGATGTCAAGAACATCTTCATTCTGGTCTCTCACAATGTCTCTCACCGAGAACTCCTGCACAAGTCCCACATAGCCGAGCAAGAAAATCAGCACCGAGAAAAATATCGACACGATGCTTAGCGACCAAAGGTTTTCGGTAAAGCGGAAGCGACCGAGCATATTGCTGGTAAACGACATGAACGCTGCCACTATAAAAAGGACAAGGATGAACTGCACCCCGTAGATCTTTTTGTCCTCAATGTCAGCATAATCGTTTTTCAACATTCGGTTGTAGTCGCGGATATTATGATAGCCATAGACAAGAATGAGCACGATCTGCACCATAAAAAAGATTTTTCCCGCGTGGTGTACCACACCCATCATAAACTCTTTTCCGTTGAGCGTGCGCAAATGGTCGTGATAGAGATATTCGTCGATGAAATGGGTTGTTTCTGCTTCGTCCATACTCAGATAGAGCAAGCCGATGAACGTACCGACAATCAGTGCGGGCAACACCATCAGGAATGTTCCTTTGCGCCGTTCGCGCTGGTCGGTCAGGAAATGCGGAACGGTGAGCGAGCGCAGATATAAATAGTATAGAGGAAAGACCAGAAGGTTGCACGTACAATAGACGGTGTCGGTCAGCGGCAGGAGGTTGTAGTAACGATTGAAGAAAACGCAGTGCCCAAGATAGAGCAGAGTGCACGCCGCCATGAAGCACGTCAGCATCAGAAGGAGAGTGTCGTGCTTTCGACGACTCTCCAACCCTAGCACACAAGTCCAGAAAAGACTCGCAAAGAAAGGTGCCGTTGTGATGAGTGAGGCTGTCAACATAAGCTAAGCTTGCTGAGGAGTATCTACTGACCCTTTGCCGTTTGAAGGTGCGATTTACTGTTAATTACAAATTGCAAATGTAAGGCTTTTTTATCATTTTTCCTTCAATTTGTCTTATTTTTTCGGTCAATAGTCACAAAAATTGCAAAAAAAGAGCGAGGTATGAATATTTTTAGTACCTTTGACACCGTTTTCAACCACTTATTGTTATTCAAAACAACAAAAGAATTATGAAGAAACTCATCAAAATGGTTTGGGTGGCTGTCGCTGTTGTCGTGCTGGCTGCCTGTAACGGAAAGAACGAGGCTGAGATGTCTAAGCTGCAACAACAGATTGACTCACTTCAGCGTATCGCTGACATGAAGGACGGAAGTCTGTCTGACATGGACGCCTTTGTCGACGAACTGTCTGCCGGTTTGGACACCATTGCCATGCAGGAAAACCTGCTTATCAGCAAAACGAAGGAGGGAACGAAAGGCAACCGCGAGCAGATGTTGCAAAACGTCAAGGCATTTGCAAAGACTTTGCGCGACCAGCGCGACCGCATCAACAAGCTCAGCAGCGACCTGAAAGCTAAGGGAATCAAGATGGATAAGCTGGAAGGACTGGTGAATTTCCTCAATAAACAGCTCGACGAGAAGGAGATGATGATTGCTGACCTCCGCGCCGATCTGGAGAAGAAAGACGTGGACATTGCTCAGCTCAGCGAGCGTGTCATCGGTTTGAAGCAAGACAACACGCAGTTGGCAGAGACCGTCAGCGAGCAGGGACAGCAGATTGCAAGCCAGGATGCTCAACTGAATACGGGATTCGTAGTCGTGGGAACGTCGAAAGCACTGAGAGAAAGCGGCGTCACACAGGGCGGATTCCTGAAGAAGACCAAGGTGAACTACAACGAATTGCCGCACGATGTCTTCACGAAGATCGACATCCGTTCGTTCAACGAACTGCCTATTCCTGCAGGAAAGGTGAAGGTGCTCAGCGCCATGCCGGCCTCGTCCTACGAAATCGTGAAGGTTAACAATACCAACAGCACCTTGCGCATCCTGAACCGCGAGGCTTTCTGGAGTGCTTCACGCTATCTGGTCATCCAGACGAACTAATCGAAATCTATATATGAAAGCCGCCTATGCGGCAATGCCCCTGCGCCAAAGAAGCGCGGGGGCTTTTTTATGCTCAGAAAATCACGAGTGCTACTGATGAATGTTGGAATCTATAGTTATCGATTCGTTTTACTCTCTTTAACAATTCCAGACAACCAATCTGTTAAAAAAAGAGCCGAAAATCGCTCAACTTTTTAACATAAAACTACCCACTTGTCTATCCCCTTTTTGCAATGTCGAGATAGCAGTCGAAAAGTCGGTTGACCAAAACCGACAGTTTTGATCATCGAAATTGGCGCTTTTGATGACCGAAACTGCCGCTTTTGCTCATCGAAACTGCCGCTTTTGGTCACCGT
>JAILAI010000170.1 GCA_024681705.1 Prevotella sp. | reverse complement strand
GATATACAATCCAGCTTTTGCCGGACGGCTGATGCGCTGTCCGCCCAACGTGTACCATATTTCTTCTTGCGGTTGTTCGCTGATAGCATCGATGGCTGTGGGAATGATTACTGGACTGACGCAGAACGGACCTTCATACTTTTCGCCATCAAGGGTGATATAGCCAGTATTGGCATATGCGGCACCCACGGGATTGGAAATTTTACAATTCTTCAAATATAACCCATCAAGAAATATCGGTGAACACTGTTCATTGGTCATGTTCAGCGTAGCATTATTCACGGTAAGTGTTTCCATATGACCATTACCATATTCCACTGTTCTCTGAAGAATAATACCTATCAACTGTGCGAAAGCTGTCATCTCACCACCAATTCCATTTATCGAATTGATGTTAACAGTACAATCCTTCAAGGTGAGGTCACTAAGCCCCAATGAGAATGCCGCGCTATTCTCTTCTTTGATATTGACCAGATTTAGAGTTCCAGGGCCTTCGATAAATAGTTTGGTCTTGATAAAGGACTTTTCCTCATTGATAAGACTTTGGGTATTAGAGACATCAACGGGGACATGAATAACATTTGTTGAATTGCTAGTGATGGTGTTGGTACCCACAAGTTTGATTGTAAGGTCCGATTTTTCACAAACAATGGCATCCACGCCATCGTCACAACAGATGTTGGCATTGTTCAGTGTGAGCGTGTTCGTTTCACCATCGAAGTATGCCGTACCAGAAGAGAGGCCTGTGACATAAGTGTTGGGGTTGATGCCAACATTATTAATAAACAGTCTGTTTGGCAAGATAACAACATCTTTACCCTTCACCAGCGTACTTCCAACGCATACGCCTTTCTTGCTAGCATTGAAAGCTACATTGTCGGGCTCACTGAAGTAGCTTTTGTAGATGGTCATGGCACTGAAGCCTTGTATGCATGCCGTAGCGCCATAGGCAGTCAGTGTCGACTTGTTGACGGCTATCGTACTATTGCCATTGCCCCGAACACCATATTTCCCGTGTACATATACCGTAGTGCTGTCGATAGAGAGCAATGAAGCGTCTCCCATCTGAATGCAAGCAAAATTGCCGCTCTCGTTGTTGGTGACAGTAAGCGTATCACCAGTAAGATGTGTGTCGCCAAGCAAATACAATACACAAGTGTCAGTTGCATTTACGATGTTGTTGCCTTTCATTTTAATATTCAAATCGAGAGCTGCATCCATCACCTTTACCAAGGGTCTGTTGCCTGTCATGACGATGCTGTCGAGCGTCAAGGTGTTGCTGGCAGCACTATAAGAGGCCTTTCCCTTTGTGAAATACGGACTGGGAATGTCGCTAGCATTGGTACTTGTCACTCTTACGCCTCCCACGTAGAAATCATAAGTAACGCTTGTGGATTGAGAGGCTTGTGTATATTTTTTTGTGTTCCTGCATTCGTCCTTCACCGTCACTAAGAAGTCATACTGGGTGTTCTCGCTCAGTCCGGAAATCGTATGTGAAGTCTGCCCCATCGTATAGTCCATCGCTGTCGTCCACGTTGTATCCGTAGATTTCTTATATTGCAACATGTAACGTAGATTCTGCTTCGGAGTGAAATTGTCCGTCGCTGCACCCCAGTTCACCGTCATGCCCGTTGTGGTGATGTTGCTGAAGGTGGGCTTTGTGCCTGCCATAGGAGCGGTGTTCTCCCTGTCACAAATAACAACCTCATCGGTTACAATTTCGTCGTTCAGCACTACTGCATGCTTTGACTCACTAAACGTAGCACCCTCGGGTAGGAAGATTTTACTGTCGGAACTGAACTGAGAAGACACATACCTGATGGAACCTTTCGTACCGTTAGCACGTATGGTGGCGTGGTTGACAGCCAGTTTCTGAACGTCTGGATAGGACACATTTCCGCCAATGCCCAATTCTCCGCCATGGATCTGCAAAGTGCAATAGGCAACGTTCATAGTCGAATTGTTCAGATAGACACCAGCCCCTGTTGGATTAGTACACGTAATGTCGAGAATGGCACTGTCTGCGGTATCCGAACCTCCTTGTTCCAATATCATCTTGGTCTTCAGATATGTCATGTTAAGGGCTTTAGTTCCATATGTCGTGATGGTATTGGTTCCTTTTACTATGATTGTAAAATCCATCATCGTAGTTCCGTTATAACTGATTCTAAGAAATTCTCCATCAGAACCTCCATGAGTATTCTCGTACACTACGTTGTCGAGCGTCACGATGCCATTGACAGCATCAAAACTCACCTTGCCACTTTTCAGGCTGCTGGTTCTTACATCATCACAACTAACGCCATCGTATAGGACGTATTTAAGATTGGAATCGCCCATATACAACCTAAATTGTGCTTTTGACACATTGGCAAAAAATGCCATGATTACTACCAGCATGAGCATTCTCGCGTGGGATGCTAAAGCCGATAATGTGGTGAAAGGTTTCATATATTCTTCTTTTCTAAATGGTTTCGGTTTCCTGGAATGTTACAATCTCTTTGGAATGTGCTGCAAATTTAAATCATTTTTGCGAGACGAACAAACAAAAAGAATATTATTAGTATGAAAAATATACAAAATGATATAAAAAGGGGGAGATACTGTCGATATCTCCCCCTGTAGTATACTAACGTGAATAGCGTTAGGATTCGTCTTCGTCTTTCGACTACTTCACAATCACTTTCTCTCCGTTTCGGATGTAGAGTCCCGGTTTATTGGGCTGGTTGATGCGAAGGCCACCAAGCGTGTGCCAAATATCTTCGGCTGGTTGTTCGCTGATGCCGTCGATGGCAGTTGGAGCACCAAGGCGCGAGATGCAGACGACTCCTGAATATTGCTCTCCATCCACACAAATATAACCATGTTGATATTCACCTCCAACGGGTTGTGTGATAGCACATCTATTGAGATAAAGGCCGTCAATCAAACAGAAGGTTCCACCATCGTGAACAAAGAATATCTCGGCATTGTCTACAGTGAGGGTCTCAGCTGTTCCTGAGCCGATATCTTCTACATTACCGAAGATTGCTAATAAAATGTATAGTAAAGCTGTTGATGAGCCACCAAAGCCGCCACTCGATTCGATAACCAAACGACAGTCTTTGACATTCAAATCGCAAAGATTGTACATGATGCCCATTTGTGGGGCGGTGATATCGAGAGTGCCTGAGCCCTTGATTGTAAGTTTTCCCTTTACGCTTAACTCATCGTCATAAATAGCTGATATTCCCATCCCCGTGGCTTCAATAGCATTATTTCCTTTAAGAATAATAGTAAAGTCATCGACATTCAGCAATTCAATACCGATAACCCCTGTCAAGATGGCAGCATTATCTAGAGTCAGCGTCTTGTTGTCTTCGCTGAGAGTAATTGTTCCTATGTCGTCACTGATTGTAGTGCCGGGAGCCATTCCCACTCCTCCAATGTATACGTTGTCGCGTACAATGACCACGTCTTTATTGGTGACAATTACACCTCCACCGTCAACAATTGAAGAAGTCAAATCAGTGAAATGACCTCCTTCAGGTTGAGTTATGTGGCATCCGTCGAAAGTGACATCTTTAAAATATCTTACAGAGCCCTTTACACCGAATGCGGTGACATTGGACTTTCGGAGAACAAGCTTTGACGTTTCAAACGATTGTCCATCTATACCGTAAGCACCCCGAACCGAAACTGTTGTGCTATCTATCGTCAGTTCACTTTCCTTGTAGACGTAGAGTCCCGAGCTACCAGCTCCTTCGGGAGCCTGCAGAACAAGTGATCCAGAACCGTAGATCTTAGATTTACCCCACAAAGCAGCTGCTGTAATTGATGTGTTGGTAATGGAGTTTTCACCCACCAATTTAATGTTCAATCCACCTTGACCTACTTCGTTGACAAGTGTGAGACCAGATCCATAAATTACGGCGTTGTCAAGTGTTAGAATATTGTTTTCAGCATCGTAGCTCACCTTTCCGCTTTGAATAGAACTGCTGGTTATGTTTGAAGCGTTAGCAGCAGTCACTTCAACACCACCCACTTTGAATTTATAGTATTTGTCTTTGATGGTGAAAGTCCTCTGCTTATATTGGCTTTCGTTGCCTTCTTCGTCGCAAACAGATAACAAGAAGTCGTAGTCCATACTCGATATGAGGTTCGAAATGGGGTATTCGGTTATGCCTTTTTGGGAACTAAATGCTGTCAACCACGAAGCACTCGAAGATCTCTTGTATTTAAGTGTATACTCTAAGTTAGCTTGTGAAGTGATGTTATCTGTTGCTGCTGTCCATTTAAGAGTGATGCTGTTGTCCGTAAGTTGAGAATAGTAGAGTACACCAACTTCTGGCGGCAGCTGATCGCCATAGTTGCTGTCGCAGATAAACACTTCGTCGGTGACTAGTTTACCATTAAGAGCAATACCATGAAGAGACGAATTGTAAGCGGCTCCTGCCGGACGTCGGATAGTGCTGCCATTGCCTAACGACAAACCGCCCAAGCGGCCGATCGAGGCGGTTCCTCCCTTGGCGCTGATGATGGCATGGGTGGTGCTGAGATTTTCATATGAATTGGAATGCTCACCAGAGATTCCATAAGCGCCGCCGCGTATATTCACCGTACAGTTGCTCACAAACATAGAACTGTTGTTCAGAGAAATGCCGTAAGAAGCTTGACTTGTGCAGGTGATGTCGAGAATACAGTTCTGCTCGTTGTCACCTGTCTGCATTTCTCTACGGAAAGTGGCATCATAGTTTGTCAGACGGATAGGACGCTGGCCGCCACTAGTAATCTTGTTCGTGCCTTTAATTACGATAGTACCGCTGCCGCCAGAAGAACTGTTAGAGGACAATGACATAAAACCACCATCCATACCACCAAGCGTATTTTCAAATACAACGTTGATGAGGGTCACCTCACCCGTTGAGGCGTTAAACTTGATGGTACCACTTTTCAGACTACCACATGTTGCATTGTTTGTAGAAGTGGTGTAGCTTTTGTGATTAAGGTCTTTACTATACAAAGTAAGTTCGTACTGTGCCTGTGCTTCTGCGAAATAGGCAAAAGTCATGGTTAACAGGAAAAGCCTGAGGACCCAAGTCCTGCATCTACTAGTTGTAATTTTGATTTTCATGTCTTTCTGTTTTTGGGGTTAGTAAATATGTTAAAAATCTCGTTAAGCTGTTTTATGAAGACCTTGCGCCCGTTGCAGATATATTCCCTCCATCGAAATAAACTTCTCCTGAAGTCGGTTTCTGCACGTATTCGCCCGGGTTGACGGTCACTCCACCCACCTTAAGTCCGCCATAATAACTAGTGAAGATTCCCCAAAGAAGAACCATCAGGAACAGCCTTTGTGTTGCAATGGCGCGTGTCGCGGTTGTTAGTATTAGTCGTTGTTTCATAAATTCGTGTTGAAAAGTTATATGCAAGTTTGATATTCGTGTTTAATGAAAATAACATTTCATTTACGCCGCAAATATAATAAAAAAATGTGAGACCGACAAATAAGTTCCTCTTTTTTATGTCCTAAAACTAAAAAAAGATCGTCTTCTACCTTTTATATTGTTGTATTTTCGACGAAGCAAAGCTTTTCATCTTACCTAGGCTTTTTTGACGAAAAACAAATTTTTCGGATAAAAAATCAAATAATCATGCCCTCCGTGAGCGAAAACGTGTAATTTTGCGGCAGTCAAACTACAGTGTAAGCTGACTACACGTGATAAATGAATCAAACGAACATATCATATCATTAACTGCATGGACAACAAGAAATATTTCTTTGCCGTAGACCTGGGAGCAACCAGCGGCAGAACCATCCTCGGTACCCTTTGTGGGGAGAAGATTGAACTGGAAGAAGTGACGCGATTCCCTAACAACCTCATCGAACAGGGAGGTCATTTCTATTGGGACATCTATGCCCTCTATTTCGAAATCATTCGCGGTCTGAAAGACGTGGCTGCACGACAGATACCCATCGAGAGCATCGGTATTGACACTTGGGGCGTCGACTTCGTCTTCATTGGCGATGACGGAGCCATTCTGCGCAATCCCCGTGCCTATCGCGACCCCATCACTTTCGATGCAATGGACGACTACCTGAAGCATGTCATCTCCAAGAAAGAGGTGTACGATGTAACGGGTATTCAGTTCATGAACTTCAACAGCATCTTCCAGCTTTACGCCATGCGCCGTGAGGGAAATGCTGCGCTGAAGAATGCCGCTAAGATTCTTTTCGTGCCCGATGCCCTGAGTTGGATGCTGACGGGTAGCGAGGTGTGCGAATACACCATAGCCTCTACATCCCAGCTACTCGATCCTCGCACGAAACAACTCGACGAGCGTCTTCTCCAGAGTTTGGGCCTTACGCGTTCGAAGTTCGGCAAGATGGTACAGCCTGGCGAACTCATCGGCTGCCTCTCTGAGGAAGTGCGCCGCATGACTGGTCTCGGAGCAGTACCCGTCTATGCCGTAGCTGGTCACGACACAGGTTCGGCAGTGGCTGCTGTTCCGGCAAAGGACGAGAAGTTTGCCTATCTTTCCAGCGGCACTTGGAGCCTGATGGGAATCGAGACGAAGGACGCCATTATCAGCGACCTCTCTTACGAGCGTAACTTCACCAACGAAGGCGGTCTGGAGGGTACTACACGTTTCCTGAAGAACATCTGTGGCATGTGGTTGCTGGAGCGCTGTCGCAAGGAGTGGACCGACGCACCTGAAGATTATGGTACGCTCATCAGCGAGGCAATGAAGGTGCCTGCTTTCCAGAGCATCATCAACCCTGACGACGCAATGTTTGCCAATCCGTCGAACATGCAGCAGGCTATCAAGGACTACTGTGCACAGACAGACCAGCACGTTCCCGCCAATTATGCGGAACTGACGCGTTGCATCTTCGACTCGCTTGCATTGCGCTATCGCGAGGTGTTCGGCTATCTGAAGGAGATGGCCACGTTCCCCATCGAGATACTTCATATCATAGGTGGCGGCTCGCGCAACGCTCAACTCAACCAGTTCACAGCAAACAGCACGGGCACAACCGTTATGGCTGGTCCCACCGAAGGAACAGCGCTGGGCAATATCATGGTGCAAGCCAAGGCTGCCGGTGCCGTAAAGGACATCTGGGACATGCGTCGAATCATTGCCAATAGCATTGAACTGAAGAAGTTCGTGCCTGAAGATAAGGAGGCGTGGGACGCTGCCTACGAAACATACCGTGCTATCGTTGAACGTAAAGGATAAACATTAATAATATCTATAAACCTAAAACAAAGAAACAAATGAAAGAAGAACTGATTTTGAAATCTTACGAGATTGCCAAGGAGCGCTATGCTGCTATTGGCGTGGACACTGACAAGGCCATTGCAACTCTGGAGAAGACTCCTATCTCGCTGCATTGCTGGCAGACCGACGACGTGGTGGGCTATGAGCGTAACGAAGCTCTCTCTGGCGGTATTCAGACCACGGGTAATTATCCTGGTCGTGCTCGTAATATCGACGAGACTCGTCAGGATATCGAGTTCGTGAAGACACTGCTCGCAGGTAACCACCGTCTGAACCTGCACGAGATCTACGGCGACTTCAAGGGTGAGTTCGTAGACCGCGACCAGGTGGAGGTGAAGCACTTCCAGAGCTGGATTGACTGGGCCAAGGAGAACAACATGAAGCTCGACTTCAACAGCACCAGCTTCTCTCATCCGAAGAGTGGCGACCTCTCGCTCTCCAACCCCGATCCCGCCATCCGTGAGTTCTGGATCGAGCACACCAAGCGTTGCCGCCGCATTGCCAACGCAATGGGTGAAGCTCAGGGCGACCCCTGTATCATGAACATCTGGGTACACGACGGTTCGAAGGACATGACCGTAGAGCGCAAGCGCTATCGTGAAATCTTCGCTGAGAGCCTCGACGAAATTCAGAAGGAAGAACTGCCTTGGATGAAGTCTTGCCTTGAGGCAAAGCTGTTCGGCATCGGTCTGGAGAGCTACACCGTAGGTTCTCACGACTTCGTGGCAGGCTACTGCGCAACACGTAAGTTGATGTACACCCTCGATACCGGTCACTACGAGATGACTGAGAATGTGAGCGACATGGTGGCTTCGTTGCTGCTCTTCGTTCCCGAACTGATGCTTCACGTCAGCCGCCCCATCCGCTGGGACAGCGACCACGTGACAATCATGAACGACCAGACGCTTGACCTCTTCAAGGAACTCATCCGCGCAGACGCTCTCGATCGCGCTCATATCGGTCTCGACTACTTCGACGCTGCCATCAACCGCATCGGTGCTTACATCGTCGGTACCCGCGCCACTCAGAAGTGTGTGCTCTCTGCACTGCTCGAGCCGCTGAAGAAGCTGCGTGAATACGAGGACAACGGTCAGAACTTCGAGCGCCTTGCACTGCTCGAGGAAGCTAAGACACTGCCCTTCGGAGCTGTCTTCGACTACTTCAACTTGAAGAACAATGTGCCCGTAGGCGAGGAGTTCATCCCCTGCATCCAGCAGTACGAGAAGGACGTCACCTCAAAGCGTGCATAATATAGTGGGGGACGCAAAATCTTCAGAAGGAACTCTTACAATAGCCGCTTGTGTCAAGGGCTTTTCAAGAAGTTTTCCTGAAGGTTTTGTGTCCTTCTTTTTCTGGGAAAATGCTTTCCAAAATACATCTCTAGAATATAGCTGAGATCGATTTTGTCGTTCGCAAGCAGACAAAGGAGTCAAAGCCAAGAAAGATATTCCCATCCAAAATTTTTGAACAATGGAAATTGTATTAGGATTACTCATCATTGCCATCGGTGCCTTCTGCCAGTCGTCGTGCTACGTGCCCATCAACAAGATTAAGGACTGGTCGTGGGAGTCATATTGGATTGTGCAGGGTGTTTTCGCCTGGCTCGTTTTGCCCTTCCTCGGTGCATTGCTTGCCGTTCCTGCAGGTCATTCATTGTGCGAACTATTCACTGCCGACCAGTCTTTCAACATCTGGATGACCATCTTCTTCGGCGTGTTATGGGGCGTTGGTGGTCTCACCTTCGGCCTCTCCATGCGTTATCTCGGTGTTGCCCTCGGTCAGAGCATCGCTCTCGGCACTTGCGCCGGTCTTGGCACCATCATGGGACCGGTACTTCTCAACATCTTCTTCCCCGAACAGAAACCGCTGGAGTCGCTCACCTACGCTGTCATCATCGGCGTGGTGGTCACGCTCATCGGTATCGCCATCATTGGCGTTGCCGGAAGCATGAAGGCCAGCTCACTCTCTGAAGAAGAGAAGAAGGCTGCCGTGAAAGACTTCAACTTCCCGAAAGGCCTTGCCATCGCATTGTTGGCAGGATTCATGAGCGGCTGTTTTAACGTAGGTCTGGAGTTTGGTAAGGGCATCAACTTCGGTGAACTCACCGACCCGATGTTCCGCACGTTGCCTGCTACCTTCCTCGTTACACTTGGAGGTTTCGTCACCAACGCCATCTACTGTTTCTATCAGAATCAGAAGAACCACACGTGGGGCGACTACAAGAAGACGAATGTATGGGGCAACAACGCCCTGTTCTGCCTACTTGCTGGTGCATTGTGGTACAGCCAGTTCTTCGGACTCTCTCTCGGCAAGGGATTCCTCACCTCGTCGCCCACGCTGATGACGCTCTCGTTCTGCATCCTCATGGCGCTCAACGTGGTGTTCTCCAACGTATGGGGCATCATCCTGAAAGAGTGGAAGGGCTGTTCGCAGAAGACCATCACCGTGCTCATCATCGGCATCATCGTGCTTATCATCAGCTCGTTCCTGCCGCAATTCATCTAAACTATCCACACCTGTTTTGAAGGTCGCACATTTGATGGTGCGAGTGATTAGAACTACAGAACACGACTTGTATAGTTTGTAAACGAGAGGGGCGCACCAGAATGATGGTGCGCCCCTCTTAAATAAATAAGGTGTAGTCTTTTACAGTTTCTTACGAAGCTTTTCTGCCTTTTCGGAAGCTTTGAGAGCCTTCTGACGAGCTACTACCGACTTCTTCTCCAGCTTCAGCAACTTTGCCGGCTCGACACCGCCCTGCTGCTGTGCCTCAGCGTATTTCTGTGCAGCCTCTTCAGCATCTTTCTGTGCCTTTTCGGCATCTTTCTGAGCCTTTTCGGCTTTTTGGTGCATCTTCTGCTGCTTTTCGATTTCCTTACGCTGTTTCTCGGCTTCCTTAGCCTGCTTCTTTGCTTCTTTCTCAACCTTGGCAGCTTCCTTCTGCTGCTTTGCCAGTTCCTTCTGCTGCTCAGCAGTCATTATCGGAGTCTGGGGATCTGTTGTCACAGCCTGAGCGCGTGCACTACCAATACTCAGTGTGAACAGTGCTGCTACTGCGGCCAATTTCAAAATCTTTTTCATTTTCTTTCTATTTAGGTTAAACTATCATCATTTTGGCAGGTTGAAGGCCTTTGTCATCTCCTTCATCTGCTCCTGACTCATTCCTTCGGGTACGAATCCCATAGCACGGGCATTGATGTAAATCTTTGCGGCCTTCGAGAGCACGTCAATCTGGTCGAAGGCATCCATCACGTCGAGACCCTGAGCGAAGACGCCATGCTTCTCCCACATCACTACGTCGTAGTCGTCGAGTTCCTTCAGTGTGGCGTCGGCCAATTCCACGCTACCAGGCAGAGTGTAGGGAATGATGCCCAGTCCCAGCGGGCAGAATGCCTTTGTCTCGGGAATCATCGACCAGAGAATGTTCGTCAGCACGTCCTTGCCCAGCATTTCGCGGTTGTGACTCATGGCGACGAGCTCTATAGGATGGGTATGTACGGTTGCGTTGTACTGGCTGCCCTTCTCAATCAGGTGGTTGTGTACAGTGAGGTGACTGGGCAGTTCGCTCGTGGGTTGCACGGGGTTGTCGGCAATAATCACATAGCTGGCGCAGTCGTCCAATATGCGGATGACAGAACCATTGTCCATGGGCCATCTTGCCAAGTCGCGCATGCGTTTGCCCGTTCCCTTGCAGTAGAAATAGCAGCCCTTGAGCTGTGGCAGTGCCACACCAATCTGCTTCACTTCGCTGATGGCAGGCATTTGGCGTATCTCGTCGTCGACGAATTTTGTTATGTTCACGGTGATGTTGCCGCCATTGCGCTCGGCCCATCCATTCTGCCAGAGATATCCAGCCACTTCGGCTATTTTTTCTACTTCAGCGCGCAGCGCGGGTCTTCCTTCAAGTATACTTTTCATTGTTTGCAGTGATTTTAAGTAATTAGTAATATTGAGTGCAAAGATACAGAAAACTTCTGAAAGTATTATGCGTTTTGTGTTTTTTTTGATTTCCCGTAGGCATTTTTTTAAGCATGCAATATAGGTTAGTATATCAAAGTTTCCTAAACGATGTTCAATCTTTCGCATTTGCAACTCGATTAACTAAATGTGTTGCATAAACAAACCTAGGCGCCCTTTTGAGGTGCCCTTAATCATTTCTACCATTATTCTGATGTGAGTTTGATGAATACAACGTATAATAAGCCTTTTCACAAAAAGACCTACCGACCTACCATAACACCCCTCAAACGCCTATAAATAAAGGGGAATAGCTATGGTAGGTCTTTTCCCAACACCTACCATAGACCTACCATAGACCTACCATAGCTCAATCCCTTGCTGGTGGGCATTTGCGGGTAGCTATGGTAGGTCGGTAGATGTTAAACGCAAATTTAAAGGAATAGAGATGTGGATTTTTCTCTGTTCTAGATAGAGTATGGCTTTCGAAACTCTAAAGTGCCGCTTTTCATCATCAAAAGCGTCGCTTTTCATGAGTAAAAGCGACGCTTTCAATGGGCAATATTGACGCTTTTGAGAGCCTGAACTATACCTAAGACTAATCTACGCTCACATTCGTTGAACTCACGTTATTTTATCACGAACTTCTTTCCGTTCTTAATATACATGCCGTTCTTCTGCGGCTTCTCTATTCTTATGCCTTGAAGTGTATATATCGGTGAATGTTTCTCATTGGCATTCACGTCCTTTATGCATGTAGCAACATCATCACCTGTCGACCCCGATGGTCCGATGACTATGTTCGTTAGCAGAACACCGTCTGCGTAGAAGTTGCCAGTTGGTTCCATATCGTAGTCTTCTTCTTTGTCACCTTTCTTTATGATGTCACCTATTTCGGAAGGAACGAACTCCGCGTTTTCGGGCGACAATATGGAGACGCCGCTCAGATTCAGTCCTAAAAGTCCTTCGCTTGCTGTTGTCTCAGCTTGTATTTCGAGGGTAGCGTCAACAATATCAAGTTCTCCATCTCCCTTTCCACCTGCCTTTG
>JAILAI010000151.1 GCA_024681705.1 Prevotella sp. | reverse complement strand
CATGAATTTCTTCCACTGACGTAAGAAGGCTAGTGATTTATACATTGCGAAAACGAAAAAGGAGGCCGAAACCTCCTTTTGTTATTCTTCAGTGTGTCGTAAAATTGCATCGCGACATTCTTCCATCAGCCATTTGGGCGTGCTGGTTGCACCACATATGCCCACCGAACTGACGTCCTTCAACCAACTCATATCAATCTCGGCCGCACTCTCTATGAGATGACTATTCGGATTCACACGTCGACATTCGTTGAAAAGCACGCGCCCATTACTACTCTTCCGACCACAGACGAAGAGCACGAGATCATGACGAGTGGCGAAAGATGAGACGTTGGGCATGCGGTTGGCCACCTGTCGGCAGATGGTGTCGAAGCTCTGGAACGTACGACCTTCAGCAATATGCTCACGAATGTAACCGATGATGCGCTGAAACTCATCGAGCGACTTTGTGGTTTGCGAGTAAAGATAGATGTCGCGCGAGAAATCGAGTTTCTTCGCGTCTTCCTGATTGGCGATGACAGTTGCATTGCCTTCTGTCTGGCCCACAAGTCCCAAGACTTCAGCATGGCCAGGTTTTCCAAAGATAACGATGAGCGGACCATCGGCCGAATATTGTCGCTTGATGCGCCGTTGAAGTTGCAACACCACCGGACAAGTGGCATCGATAATCTCGATATTGTTCCGACGGGCCAGCTCATAGGTCTCTGGAGGTTCGCCATGCGCACGAAGCAACACCTTCACATCATGAAGCTGATTCATCTCTTCGTGACTGATGGTAATGAGCCCCATGTGGCGAAGACGCTCACATTCCATACCATTGTGAACAATGTCGCCCAGACAATAGAGCGTCGTCCCCTTGGCCAGTTCTTCTTCAGCTTTCTGGATGGCCGTTGTTACGCCGAAGCAGAAACCCGAACCACTATCTATCTCGATGTTAATCATTCTCGGAGAAACTACAAAAAAGACTATTCCTTAATCAAATTAAAGTATTGCGAAAGCAACTCACCAGCAGCCGTGAACGATGTCTTCTCACCATGCAAAACGGCTTGTTCGGCCAGTGGGATGAGCTTCTCGATGGCTGGATTGTTGTAGAACGAGTTGCGAAGATTCTCGTTGATGCTCTCGTACATCCAGTATTTTGCCTGCTCATTTCGCCGATAGTCGAAATAGCCATTGGCCTTGACGAAGTCGAAATACTGATAGATCATGTCCCAAACCTCTTTGACGCCCGTGCCGTAGAACCCGCTATAGCAAAGCACCTTAGGCAACCAACCGCTATCGGGCATGGGGAAGAAATGAAGAGCGTTCCGGAAATTGGTAGCGGCCATCTGGCATTTGTCCACATTGTTGCCGTCGCACTTGTTGATGACGATGCCGTCGGCAATCTCCATGATGCCTCGTTTGATGCCTTGCAACTCATCGCCCGTACCTGCCAACTGGATGAGCAAGAAGAAGTCAACCATCGAGTGACAAGCCGTTTCGCTCTGCCCCACTCCGACGGTTTCTACAAAAATCTTGTCAAAACCAGCGGCTTCGCACAAGATAATCGTCTCACGCGTCTTACGAGCAACGCCACCAAGAGAACCTGCTGTTGGCGAAGGACGAATGAAAGCACTCGGATGCTGGGATAGCTTCTCCATTCGGGTCTTGTCGCCAAGAATACTTCCTTTGGAACGTTCAGAACTGGGGTCGATGGCGAGGACGGCCAACTTGCCTCCGAAACGGTCGAGCACATGCATTCCGAACTCGTCGATGCTGGTGCTCTTACCTGCTCCAGGCACGCCGCTGATGCCCACACGAACACTCTTTCCACTATAAGGCAGACATTTGTCGATTACCTCCTGTGCCTTCGCATAGTGGTCGGGATGCACACTTTCTACGAGTGTAACGGCCTGACTAAGCACCGTGATGTTGCCCTTCAGGATGCCCTCCACCATCTCGCCGACCGACAACTGACGACGACGAAAATGACCACGTCGCAGATAGGGATTGATAATCGACTGCTGTTCAACGCCGCTATTCACTTGCAGCCCTTTGTATTCTGAACTGTTCTCCGGATGTTCCATAATATCTTGTTTTTCGATTATTTCACGTTGATGTTGATGATGACCTTCGGCTTCAGCGGGTCGTTGGTAATCATGATGACACGCGGTTTGCTACGCGAGTTACGCAAAAGACTGGCTTCGGCCGTAATCTTCAGCGTTGCCTTCTCGTTGGGATCCAGGCGGTTCTTGTTGAGTTTCACCTTCAATCCGGTGGTGAACATCTGGAGCGAACTGATGTCGAGCAACGAGCGACCGACATTCTCGAGCGCGATAGTCACCGT
>JAILAI010000140.1 GCA_024681705.1 Prevotella sp. | reverse complement strand
CGACGAAGACGAGCGCATCTACAACGCCCTGCCCGGTCTGACGCTGAAGGATATCGTCAACTTCGAGCAGCAGCAGATGGCACGCAAGCCTTATCGCTACGTCATCCTCGGCGACGAGAAGGAACTTGATATGGAATCGCTTCAGAAGATTGGTCCCATCAAGCGGCTCTCTACCGAAGAAATATTCGGATACTAAAAGTTCAACGCCTCATAGTCTTTCATTCCACAATTCAATATGGCAAAAAAGAAAAAGCAAAAGAAACAGACAGGACAACAATTCCTATCGCCCAAAGAATTCGTCAAGCAGAAGGCTCGGACGCTGGAAATTGGCGCATGCTACATCACTTCCGACATCGAGGAAACTGGAGAGGGCATTGTCTTCGTCTCCCGAAAACATAAGGGAGGTCGTATCAGCTTCGCCACATATCTGATTGACATCTTCTGCGTAGGGCTGAAAGATTCTTTCTACCAACTGCGATTGGAAGACTATGAGGTGGACGACTACATTTCCCGTATGGGCGATATGCGTGCCTGTACCTACGAGGAAGCCCACAACAGAGTATATGGAGCCATCGACTTTGCCGAAGAAGCCGGCATTCAACCCCACAAGTCGTTTGCCATCACGAAATACATGCTCGAAGAAGATACCGAGGACGTTCCGCTCATTGAGTATGAATACGGTAAGGACGGTGAGCACGTGCTCTATGCCCATAGTCACTTGGAGGCGAGTCGCTATCTGCCCCTGCTAAAGAAGAATCTTGGAGAAGGAAACTTCAAGTATTATATCGGGTATGATGGTGACGACTACTATGATGACGATGACTACTACTACGACGATGATGACGACGATTGGGAGGACGACGAAGACTGGGACGACGAACTCGATGACGATGACTTCGACGACTATGAAATCGTTGAGGATGAAGAATCCAAACCTGATGGGCGCTAAAGAGATTTTCTAGAGATTCTAGAGATTCTAGATATTCTAGATTTTCTAGAGATTCTAGATATTCTAGAGCTTCTTTAAAAGAAAATGGGAGGCTGGTTTCCACTTGCGAAGCCGACCTCCCTTTCTTATTGTATCAATGCCAGGAATCAGTTGCCGATGGCGTGATCAGCGCCCACGTCGACATTGTTCCAGGCTTTCTTTGCCGTCCAGTCGCGGGCAGGAGATGCCCAGAAGGCGTCGGTGGCGGGAAGTCCGAGGGGAAGGAAGGCAGATGTGATGAGATAGAGGCTTCCGGTATTGATGTAATCCTCCGACATGCGAATCTGACTACCCGTATACCCCACGCGCAACCAACCGTTTTCATCGAACGTTCGAGGCTGACTGAGCTGACGCTTGATGACGGCCGTAAGACCGCAACGCACCTGCGCAGGACTGACGTCGGCTGGCAAGATGTGTAGATAGGCGGCATCGGCCAGAGCGTGGAACGAACCAAAGCGATAGACAATGGAGCGACCCGTGACGGGATAGCTGCCCTCAGGCGAAATCATTCGTTCCAACTGAGCTGCAAGACGCCCATGACGCTGTTCCTGAGTGGGAAGGAAGTCGGCACCCTCCAGCCCGTGCTTCTTCATGATGCGCAGCACTTCGGTAAACATCGGATGAATGACAAGACTGTTGTAATAGTCCAGATGGAATGCGGGTCCGTCGCCATACCAGCCGTCCCCTTTGTACCATTCGTTGGTGAAACGCTTCACGCCATACGTCAGACGTTCCATGTCGCACTCACCCGTGAACTCCAGCAGGGCGGCTTCTACAATCGACGCGAAGAGCAGCCAGTTGCATTCGTAAGGCTTGATGCCTCTCGAAATCTTCCATTCGTTCACGAGCCAGTCGCGTGTCTGCTGATCCAGACGACCCCATATCTGCGTAGGTGCCCTGAGTATTCCTTCGGCGAGGAAAGCGGCATCCACCAGGGGTTGAGAGTGGCGATTGTCGAACATCAGATGGTCGGCCGACGTTGGGTCTACACCGTTCTTCAACCCCTTCACCACCAAGTCGATATAGTACGCGCGCAACTTCCCTTCTTCGGTATCGTCGGGACCCAGTTCAAGCCAGGGACCAATGCCGCAGATGGTGCGTCCGACGGCCTCCAGATAGGAAACCTCACGGCGAAGCGGCTCGCGCGAAAGCGACTCGAAGGGCATGTTCTTCTTCAGCGTTCCGGCGGCCAGGTTCTCGAGCACTGGGCGTGCGATGCGCGTCAGCGACTCCACCCACACCTTCCGGTCCTGAAGACCCGTCTCTTTCTGTAACAGTTGCTTCATGCGCATGAGCGCCTCCACATAGTAATAGTCGCCGTATGTCAACGGTACGTCCACCTCAGCATTTGCCTTCAGATGTCCCACGCCGTGCTTGATGATGAATCCTCCCTGCTCGCCCTCAGCGGCCAGATACTCGTCCGACGACAACGTGCGCAACTGCTTCTCGGCCAATGCCAGCCATTCGGGAGCCTTCTCACTGGGATCCAGCTGACTGAGTTCGATGAGTGCCGATGCCATGATGGCGGCAGCCGACGCGTCGCGCTTGGCGGCCTTGCGGCTCTTCTTGCCGAGCTTGGGAATATCGGGCGCATCGTAATCCCAGTAGGGTACCTTGTCTTCGGGCAGTCTGGGATGGTTCATCAGGAACGTGGCGATGTGGCGTGCCTGTTGCAGATACTTGGGATTGAGCGTCTCTCGATACATCATGGTATAACCGTAGAGTCCCCATGCCTGTCCGCGTGCCCAGGAACTTCCGTCGGCATATCCCTGAGCGGTGTTCTTGGCGTGTGGCTCGCCCGTGATGGTGTCGTAGGAGACTACATGGAAGGTGGAGAAGTCCTCGCGGAAGTGGTTCTTCATCGTCGTCTGTGCATGTTTCTCGGCAATGCGCTCGAACTCCATGTTACCCGTTTCGCGAGTCATGAAGCAGAGCATCTCCAAGTTCATCATATTGTCGATGATGACGGGATACTGCCATCGCGGCCCCGACTCCCACGACTTGATGACGCCGAGTTTGGGGTTCCATCGCGTGAGCAGGCTCTGCGTTCCCTCCTTGATGACGTCCAGATAGTGACGGTTGCCCGTCAGCCGATAGCCTTGTCCGAAGCTGCAATAGAGCATGAAGCCCAAGTCGTGGGTATTGGTCACCTTCTTGGCAGGCTCCACGCGGTCGGTATACATTTCGGCATAGCGTCGCAACTGGGCATCGTTGCTATTCTCGTAAAGCATCCATAGCACTCCTGGGAAGAAGCCCGACACCCAATGGTCGTACCTGATAGTCTTCAGTTCGCCTTGTTCGAAGCTTCGCGGCAGGGCGCCTTCTTTGTTTTCCAGAGCGCGGGCCATGATAAGCGACTGATGCTGAGCGCGTTTCAATCCGCGTTCAATCACGTCTGCAAGCGGTTCCTGAGCCGAGAGTCGTAGGGGCAACAGGACAGCTATGGCCAGCAATAGCATAATTGTTTTTCTTGTCATGTCTTCTTTCAAGATTAGTGATTAAGTAAATTGTGTTGCAAAGATACGAAAAAAAAATCAACAACGAGAAGCCTTCCACGATAAAACTACCCCATAAAAGTCAGAAAGTGAGCACAGGGACTGAACGATACTTTTCTCCATTGAGGCTCCGCGCTGCATTTTTTCATACGAAAATAAGAATAAAACAATGGTATTTGTCTTTGAGATATGGTTTTTTTTATGTACTTTTGTACCCGATAAACGATTATTTCAGATTAAACAATCATTAATACAAGACATTATGGCAAACGTAGAGTTCAAGTATGCTCCGATGTTCCAGCTTGGAGAGGACAAGACGGAGTATCGCCTTTTGACAAAAGAAGGTGTTAGCACAGGTGATTTCGAAGGTAAGGAAATCGTCAAGGTGTCGCCTGAAGCACTGACTTTGCTCGCCCAGCAGGCCTTCCACGATGTGGAGTTCATGCTGCGTCGCGAACACAACGAACAGGTGGCAAAGGTGCTTACCGACCCCGAGGCTTCGGAAAACGACAAATATGTAGCCCTGCAATTCCTGCGCAATGCGGAGACGGCCTGCAAGGGAATACTTCCTTTCTGCCAGGATACCGGCACCGCCATCATCCACGGTGAGAAGGGTCAGCAGGTGTGGACGGGATTCGAGGACGAAGAGGCACTGAGCCTGGGCGTCTTCAACACGTTCACTCAAGACAACCTTCGCTACTCGCAGAACGCCCCGCTCAACATGTACGACGAGGTGAACACACGTTGCAACCTGCCCGCACAGATTGACATCGAGGCTACCGAGGGTGCCGAATATCGCTTCGTGATGGTTGCCAAGGGTGGCGGCTCGGCCAACAAGACCTACTTCTACCCCATGACAAAGGCCACCATCCAGAACGAGGGAACGCTCATCCCCTTCCTCGTGGAGAAGATGAAGAGCCTCGGAACGGCTGCCTGCCCGCCCTATCACATCGCTTTCGTCATCGGCGGCACATCGGCCGAGAAGAACCTCCTGACGGTGAAGCTGGCCAGCATCAAGTACTACGACAACCTGCCCACTACGGGCGACGAGACGGGCCGCGCCTTCCGCGACATCGACCTCGAGAAGAAGCTCCTGCTGGAGGCTCATCGCATCGGTCTGGGTGCTCAGTTCGGCGGTAAGTATATGGCTCACGACATCCGCGTCATCCGTCTGCCTCGTCATGGTGCTTCCTGCCCCATCGGTATGGGCGTCAGCTGTTCGGCCGACCGAAACATCAAGGCAAAAATCAACCGCGACGGTGTGTGGCTCGAGAAGATGGACGCTAACCCCAGCGAACTGATTCCGGCTGAATACGCAAAGGCTGGCGAGGGTACGAACCAGATTGTCATCGACCTCGACAAGGGCATCGATGCCGTACGTGCCGAGCTGACCAAATATCCCGTATCTACGCGCGTCAACCTGAAGGGAACCATCATCGTGGCCCGCGACATCGCGCACGCTAAGCTGAAGGCTCGTCTGGATGCTGGCGAGGAGATGCCACAATACTTCAAGGACCACCCCGTGCTCTACGCCGGACCGGCCAAGACGCCCGAGGGATATCCCTGTGGCTCGATGGGCCCGACGACGGCCAACCGCATGGACCCGTACGTAGACGAGTTCCAGGATCATGGTGCCAGCCTCGTGATGATAGCCAAGGGCAACCGCTCGCAGGTGGTGACCGACGCTTGCAAGAAGCACGGCGGATTCTATCTGGGAAGCATCGGTGGCGTGGCCGCAGTGCTCTCGCAATCGAGCATCAAGTCAATAGAATGCGTGGAATATCCCGAGCTGGGCATGGAGGCCATCTGGAAGATTGATGTGGAAGACTTCCCCGCCTTCATCCTCGTCGACGACAAGGGCAACGACTTCTTCAAGCAGCTGAAGCCCTGGCCCGCAACGTGCTAGTCAGCAAACGACCACAGAGACACGGAGAGACA
>JAILAI010000105.1 GCA_024681705.1 Prevotella sp. | reverse complement strand
CTTCGCCCGTGGTTATGTGGGCGACACCATCCAGAGCTACAATGGCGTCAGTGTGGGACGTAGTCTCTACGAGACGCGTTCGGCCGAAGAACTCCGTGCAGAGGCTGTAGAGATGGCGCGTCAGGCCGATTGTGTCATCTTCTTTGGCGGACTGAACAAGAGTCAGTTCCAGGATTGCGAGGGCTTCGACCGCAAGCAGTTCGAATTGCCCTATGGTCAGGACGAAGTCGTCGAGGCCCTGCTGGCAGTTAATAAGAACCTTGTCTTCGTCAACATCTCGGGCAATGCGGTGGCAATGCCTTGGCGCGATCGCGTGCCGGCTATCGTTCAGGGATGGTTCATCGGTTCGCAAGCCGGCGAGGCTTTGGCAAGTGTCCTGCTGGGCGAGGCCAATCCTTCGGGCAAGCTGCCTTTCACGTGGCCCGTGGCGCTCGGTGATGTTCCTGCCCACCTTCTGGATGCCTATCCTGGCACATGGCGGCCCCAGCACGACGTCATCGACGAGGACTACAAAGAAGGCTTCTACGTGGGCTATCGGGGTGTCGACCATTTCAAGACGCGCCCACTCTTCGCTTTCGGTCACGGTCTTAGCTATACCTCTTTCAAACTGGGCAACGCGGTGGTCGATAAGAAGGAAATGTCGCTCTCAGACAATATTTCGTTCACTCTTAGCGTTACAAATACAGGGGCATGTGCCGGTGCCGAAGTGGTGCAGCTCTACATCAGCGATGTCAAGTCGTCGCTCCCTCGTCCCGTCAAGGAACTGAAGGCTTTCAAGAAAGTCTTCCTCCAGCCGGGCGAGACCCAGCAGGTGACGCTCACCGTCGACCGTCAGTCGCTGAGCTTCTACGACGACGCCCGTCACGACTGGGTGGCCGAACCGGGAGACTTCGTGGCGCTCATCGGTACGTCGAGCGACCGCATTTCCTCGAAAGTGAAATTTAAACTGAAATAGCATGAAGAAAACAATCCTCATCCTCGCAATGGCCTTGCTGACGCTCACGGCGTCGGCACAGAAGAAGTCGAAGACCCCGACTATCAAGCCCATGCGCGCATTCGTCGACGACCTCATGTCGCGCATGACGCTTCAAGAGAAAATCGGTCAGCTCAACCTCCAGGTGGCTGGCGACATCGTCACGGGTGGAGAGGTGAATACCGATGTGGCCTCGAAGATCAGGGGCGGACAGATGGGTGGCGTCTTCAACCTGAAGGGAGCCACTCGCATCCGCCAGTTCCAGCAGATGGCCGTCGAGGAGAGCCGTCTGGGCATCCCCCTGCTCATCGGCATGGACGTCATTCACGGCTACGAAACCATCTTCCCCATTCCCCTTGCCATGTCGTGTTCGTGGGACATCGACGCCGTAGAGACTTCAGCACGCATCGCCGCGAAGGAGGCCAGCGCCGACGGCATCAACTGGACGTTCAGCCCTATGGTCGACATCTGTGTGGATGCCCGATGGGGACGCACGATGGAGGGCAACGGCGAAGACCCGTGGCTCAGCGGACAGATGGGCGCCGCTATGGTGCGCGGCTATCAGGGAACAGCTTCGTCGGGCTTCGTTCCCGACATACAGAACAACCAGAGCATCATGGCCTGCCTGAAGCACTACGCCCTCTATGGCGCCGCTGAGGCTGGACGCGACTATAACACGGTGGATATGAGTCGGTTGCGCATGCAGAACCAGTATCTGCCGCCATATAAGGCGGCCGTGAAGGCGGGTGTGGGTAGCGTGATGTCGTCGTTCAACATCGTCGACGGCGTTCCCGCAACGGCCAACCGCTGGCTACTCAACGACTTGCTGAGGCGCGACTGGCGTTTCGACGGTTTTGTGGTCACGGACTACGCTTCCATCACCGAGATGCTTCAGCATGGGGTGGGGGAGAACCTCGCCGGAGCATCAGCCCTCGCACTCACGGCCGGCACCGATATGGATATGTGCGCCGAGGGATTCCTCAAGACGCTCGAGCAATCGTACCAATCGGGTCGCATCACGCTGGCAGACATAGATCAGGCGTGCCGTCGTGTGCTCGAGGCGAAATACAGGCTCGGACTGTTCCACGACCCTTATAAATATTGCGATGCCAAGCGCCGTGCGCGTGACATCTTCACCCAGGAGAATCGCGACGAGGCGCGCCGCATAGCTGCCGAGACCTTCGTTCTGCTGAAGAACAAGGGCAATGTGCTGCCGTTGAAACCGCAGGGTAAGATTGCACTTATCGGTCCGTTGGCCAATACGCGCGCCAACCTGGCGGGTTCGTGGTGTGTGGCCTATACGCCCGATAAGTACAGCACCGTGAAGGAGGCCTTCGAGCGTCGTCTGGCCGGCACCTCGTGCCAGTTGCTCTATGCGCAGGGTAGCAACGTTTGTGCCGATGCGGCCGAGCAGGAGGCAGGTGCCTTCGGCAAGACCATTCCGCGTGGCGACGACGAGCAACTCAAGCAAGAGGCCTTGCAGATAGCCCGTCAGGCCGATGTCATCGTGTGTGCTATGGGCGAGAGTGCCGAGATGAGCGGTGAGTCGTCGAGCCGTAGTAAGCTCGAGATTCCCGATGTTCAACAAGCGCTGCTCAAGGAACTCGTCAAGCTGGGTAAGCCGGTCGTGCTGCTCAATTTCTCCGGTCGTGCCACCGTGTTGTCGTGGGAGAACGAGCATGTCGACGCCATCATGAACGTGTGGTTTGGCGGTAGCGAGACGGGCGATGCCATCTGCGATGTGCTCTTTGGCGACAAGTCGCCTTGTGGAAAGCTCACCGTCACCATGCCGCAGAGCGTCGGTCAGGTGCCTATCTACTACAACCACCTGAACACTGGTCGCCCGGTTCCCGAGGACGCCGACCATTATTTCAAGTACCAGAGCAACTATCTCGACGTGCGCAACGACCCGTTGTTCCCCTTCGGCTACGGCTTGTCCTACACGACGTTCGCCTATACCGATGTCCGTCTGAGTGCTTCTGAGATGGGACTCAATGGTAGCGTCAACGCTACGGTCACGGTGACAAATACCGGAGGTCGCGATGCCGACGAGGTGGTGCAACTCTACATCCGCGACCCGCAGTGCTCGGTTAGCCGTCCCGTAAAGGAACTGAAGGGCTTCCGTCGCATCCATCTGAAGGCGGGCGAAAGCCAGCAGGTGTCGTTTACCATCACTCGTGAGCAGCTGGCCTATCTCGATGCCGAAGGTCGCGAACTCATGGAACCCGGCCTTTTCCACATCATGGTGGGGCCTGATAGCAAGCGCGTCAGTCAGGCCGATCTCACGGTGAGATAAGAATAATGTATGAGGAGTTCTCTTCTGGCAGAGAACTCCTTTTTTCTTTCCATTCGGTTTGTAGAGAGTCCCTTTAGAACTCTCGTCTGTCGCACGGCTTTAGTTGCTCTGCTGACAGAGGACTCCCGTAGCTTGGTTTTTCCGCTTTGCTAGCAGAGGACTTCTGACTTTCCAATAACTTTCTTTCACATTTCCAACCTTCCCTTTTAACACGGAGATTTAAAAATTTTCAATCAAAGTTTCCGAAGGGCCAAAATATGCTGCTGACGACCCGTTAGCGTAAGTGCTTGGATATCAATGTCTTATAAAATCGTTGTCGATAAAATTGTATAAAATTACAGCTTTTATACGCGAAAATCGCAAAAAACGGGTATCAAAAGCGGCAGTTTCGATCACCAAAAGCGGCAGTTTCGATGAGCAAAAGCGCCAATTTCGATGATCAAAACTGCCGCTTTTGCTCAAAC
>JAILAI010000104.1 GCA_024681705.1 Prevotella sp. | reverse complement strand
GACAGAGGAGTTCAGGGAGAAGATGAAGAAGCGGAAGCGGATAGAACCGCTCAACGCCCACCTGAAAAACGACCTTGGCATGAAACGGAACATCTCATATGGCATTGCAAATATGACGATGCAGACCGCCGTGGCCATCTATGTGTCAAATATCAGGAAAATCATGAGAATTACGGGGTAGAAGGGGCGCAAACCGCCTTTTTCGGCCATAAAATCCCAAGAATGTTAAAAAATCACGCAATATTCAGATTCCCACTGGATTTTCCAGCGGCGAGGTCCATACGGAATGTTAACATGTGTGAAACCCCTCCCTCGAAAAGCTATTTTTTCAGTGGGCTCTGCAAGCAGGGGCGGGGAGCATAGATAGTGTTTGTTTCCCTATCAAGAGGGCGGAACAGAAAGAACTCTACATAATCATTCCTGATGCTGCCTATAACCCTTCATTTACTCCCCAACCCTGTTTACAGGGGAGGGGCAGGGGTGGGGTTGATTCCCCGACCAAGAGGATGCGCCATACTAATTAACGACTCACCACTCGAACATGTTTTTAAGCGGACACCAATAATATAATATAAATAGGTGTGGAAACTTTCATGCGAACGCGGACGAAAGTCGTCTTCTCTTCAACGGAGTAAGGCGATGGAAGCAAGCCCAAATGGGCGGTCAGATCCTTGCAAGGAATACATTATTTTGACAAAAGGATCGCTTTTTCGGAATTTATTTGTACTTTTGCCCCGTCTTTGGGATGGTTCCACGCGCGCAAAGCCGCTGGGACAAGAAGGCAACGAAAAAAAAGAAAAACTAAAAAAGGAGAAAGATGAAGAAGATTTGCCACTATATTTCGGAATATATGGGAGTGCTGGTGCTGTTGTCAGCCATCGTGGCATTGCTGTTTCCCGACACGCTGAACAAGATAAAACCCACGGTGATCAACTACCTGCTGGGCGTCATCATGTTCGGCATGGGCCTGACGCTCAACCTGAACGACTTCCGCATCGTGTTCAGCAGGCCCAAGGACGTGATTACGGGTTGTCTGGCTCAGTTCACCATCATGCCGTTGCTGGCCTTCGGCCTGGCCCGTCTGTTCGGGCTCGACGACGCCCTGACGTTGGGCGTTGTGCTGGTGGGATGTTGTCCGGGTGGCACCGCTTCGAACGTGATTACCTATCTGGCCAAGGGCGACCTGGCGTTGTCGGTGGGCATGACGGGCGTCTCCACTCTGCTGGCACCGTTGCTCACACCATTGCTCACGTGGCTACTGGCCGGCGAGCGCGTCGATGTGAACGTGGCGAGCATGTTCCTGAGCATCCTCTGGGTGGTCATCGTTCCCATCGTAGCGGGTTTCATCGTCAAGCGATTCTGGCCGTCGTTCACCGAAAAGGCGGTCGACTATCTGCCGGCACTCTCCACGCTGGCCATCTCTGCCATCGTGATTATCGTGATTGCCGCCAACGCACACAAGCTGCTCCTCGGAGGCTTTACCATCGTGGCGGTGGTGATGCTCCACAACGTTTGCGGACTGGGACTGGGCTATATTCTGGGCACGTTGCTGGGTCTCACGTCGGCCAAGCGCAAGGCCATCTCCATTGAGGTGGGCATGCAGAACTCGGGTCTGGCCAGCGGTCTGGCCGCCACCCATTTCGCCGCCTACCCCATGGCCACGATTCCCGGCGCCATCTTCAGCGTGTGGCACAACATCTCGGGAGCGCTCATCGCCAAAATCTATAGCCGGAAGAGTGCGGCTGAACCCTCCAAGTAGGCATCTTTCACGACTCAATAAGACACAATCAAGGAAGCCCCATCGCGACGCAAATGCCGCAATGGGGTTTCCCTATTTCTATATCCTCGGCTATTTCACCACGAAATCGAGCTTCTGCAGGTCTTTGTCGAGCGACGAAGAACCGTAGAGAATCTGATAGCGACCGGGACGCACGGATAGTTCGTCGATGCTCGGATCGTAGTATTCGAAGGCCTCGCCGTCGAGCGTCACCGTAGCCGTAGCCTGCTGACCGGGCTTCAAGAAGAGTTTCTGGAAACCGCGAAGCGACTTGATGGGAGCCTCGGGGTAGTCGAGCGCCTTGACGTACACCTGAACAATCTCGGCGCCTTCGCGCTGGCCGGTATTGCTAACGGGCACGGTGAGTGTCACCTGCTGGCCGCTCTTCATCGACTTGCGCGACAACTTGCCCTTGCCATAGGCGAACGACGTGTAGGACAGACCGTAGCCGAAGGCGTAGAGGGGCGCACCGTGGAAGTAGCGATAGGTGCGGTTCTCCATACTATAGTCGAGGAAGTCGGGCAAGTCTTTGTTCGATGCGTAGAACGTGACGGGGAGCTTGCCGCTGGGGCAGAAGTCGCCGAAGAGCACATCGGCCAGCGCGCGCGAGCCTCCCTGTCCGGGATACCACGCCTGCAATAGTGCGTCGTACTGATCCTCGATGCTTCCGAAGGCGATGGCCGAGCCAGAGCAGTTCACCATAACGACGGGTTTGCCGGTCTGGTGCATGGCGCGAACCAGGCGTTGTTGCACTACGGGCAACTCGATGTCGGCCTTGTCGCCGCCCTCGCCTTCCATCTGGGCCGAGATGCCACCAATCACGATGATGGCGTCGGCGTCCTTCACCTGCTCTGCCAGTTGGGTGAACTCAGCCAGATTGCGCTCGCAGATGTCAGCGCGGAAAAGGGCGAAATTGCCTTTGCCACGACGATATTCGATACATAGGTCGTAGGTCTCGCCAGCCTTCACGGGGAACGATTTGTACTCGGGCTGACGACCGAAGAAGCCTCGGCGCTGACCGTCGGGCTTGGCATCGTCGACCACCTGTCCGTTCACACTAAGCACGTATCCGTTGTCGCTCATCACGGTGTATTTCATATCGCCCGTGAAGGTTGACTTATATTGTCCGCTCACGCGAAGCGAGAGGCTGTCGGTCCTGATGCCCTCGGCGAATCCCCAGGCCCCGAAGGTCGAGAAATTGAGTTCCTTGTAGTAGTCGGTCTTGTCGGGCTCGCCCTTCAGGTCGTTGTTGTTGAAGAAGTCCACGCGCACGCCTTTGCCGTCGTTGAAGTCGGAAAGATGGCGCACGGTGTTATATTCGTCGGCCAGTTCGCAGGCCTTCTGGTAGATGACGCGGGCTCCGGGAACGGCGGCCTTGATGCCGTCGAGCAACGTGTGGGTGTGTGCCTTGGTGGGGGTGCCGCCATAGTTGCCGTTGAGAAGTTCGGCGTCGTCGGCATTGGGACCCACGACGGCTATGGTCTTCAGGTTCTTGGAGAGCGGAAGCACACCGTTGTTCTTGAGCAACACCATCGATTCGCGGGCGGTCTGAATGGCCAGCTGGTTGTTCGACTCACTACTGATGACATCGGGACCGAGCTGCGCCCACGGACTCATGCTGGCAGGATCGAACATGCCCAGCTCGAAACGTCCGTAGAGCGTTCGGCGCAGGTGGTCGTCGAGGGTCTGTTCGCGGATGAGTCCCTTGTCGAGGGCCTCGGTGAGCACCATGAATACCTTGCCGCACTCCAGATCGGTACCGTTGAGCACGGCGTCGACAGATGCTGACAACGGGTCGGAATGGGTCTCGTGCTGGCCTTTGGTATAGAAGTTGTTGATGGCATCGCAATCGGTAACCACGAGTCCGTCGTAGTCCCACTTATTGCGCAAGATGTCGATGAGCAGACGGTCGCTGGTGCAACAGGGCTTGCCCTCGTAACGGTTGTAGGCGCACATCACCTCGCGCACGTTACCTTTCTTTACCAACGCTTTGAAGGCAGGCAGATAGGTCTCCCAAAGGTCGCGTTGCGACACGCTGGCATTGTAGGTGTGGCGCAGGGGCTCTGGGCCGCTATGCACGGCATAGTGCTTGGCACAGGCGTGGGTTTTCATGTAACGGTCGTCGTTGCCCTGCATGCCTAGAACGGTCTGAACGCCCAGAACGGCATTCAGATAGGGGTCTTCGCCACAGGTCTCCTGGCCGCGTCCCCAACGCGGGTCGCGGAAGATGTTGACATTGGGGCACCAGAAAGTGAGTTCGGGATTGCCAGGATAGTAGGTGACGCCCATCGGGACGTTGAAGATGTTGTGGTCGCTACGGTTCCAGTTGGCGCGGGCTTCGTCGCTGACGGTCGAGAAGACGTCGAACACCTGCTGGGGATTGAAGGCTGCGGCCATACCAATGGGCTGAGGATAAACGGTGTAGTCGCTCTGGCGAACACCATGACAGGCCTCGCTCCACCAGTTGTAGGAAGGGATGCCCAGACGGTCTACGGATATCGATTTGTTCATCATCAGGCCCACTTTCTCTTGAGGAGTGAGCAATGAGATGAGGTTCTCTACGCGCTCATCGAACGACAAACTGGTGTCTTGGAAGGGATAATTCGAGGGTTTGGTCTGCGAAATCAACACGTTCGCCTTCACCGTAAGGGCGCCCAAAGGCTGGTTGGTATCGTCCATAAGCGTCACATGACGATAGCTTTTGCCCTCGTTGTTGTTGGGCGAGAACACCACGAGCACACGGGCAGAAGCACCGGGCTGGATGGGGTCAGCGGAATAGCGGGCCTGAATGCAATCGCAACTGGGAATTGCCCTACCGATGCGCACGGCGGCCTTCGACTTGTTGTGAAGGGTGAAAGCATGACACACGGAACCTCGCGACGACTCAACGTCGCCAAAATCCCACTCATAGGCGTCGAACACTACGGGGCTCTTCACTTTCTGAGCCCTCAGCGGCGCACCCAGCAGAAGCATAGCCGCCAAGAAAACTAATAACCTATTCATCTCTTATTTTCTTTGTAAAATTTCATGATTCCGACATTCAAGTTTGGCAAATTTACACCTTTTCCACGAAACGAGCAAACAAAGAAAAAAGCTTTTTCCATTTCTCCTCCATATTGTTACAATAGAAGAAAAAAATGTTACTGGATAATGGCAGAAGAATTACGCTTTTGGTGCTGATGCTATCCAGCGTCGAGCGCAACTCGTAGTGCCCCACCCCACTCGATGAAAGCTTTCCAACCGCGTCTTCACAATACGATTCGTAGTTAATAAGTTGCACATGTGAGGGCCTGAAATCGACGAAAAAGAATGTAGAAGAACTTCAGGAAAAGATGTAAAAACAGCATGCCTCACACGTCAATTATGAAGGAAAAAGCGGTTCACGCCTATCACAAACCACTGATTTTGGGTATCAGAAAGAAGTTTTCTGCGCTTAAATTTGGCAGTTTGCATAAAAAAGCGTACTTTTGTCACCCGATTTTGCGCCTGTGGCGGAATTGGTAGACGCGCTAGACTTAGGATCTAGTGTCTCACGACGTGCAGGTTCGAGTCCTGTCAGGCGCACAATGAAGGAGCAGGAGATGAAGTGTTCTCAGAATATTAAATAATGTTATATCCTTTCTGAATTCAGCTTTTATCACTACCTTTGCATACGCATTTGCGCATTTGTCGGCATAGCTCAGCTGGTTAGAGTATCACCTTGACATGGTGGGGGTCCTTGGTTCGAATCCAAGTGTCGACACAAAAAGAAGAATCCAGACAACATTTGAACGAGTTGCCTGGATTCTTTTTTATTTATTTCCTATCGGAAGCTATTACTTCACATTACCCACCTTGATGAGATATTCAGCTATCTGAACGGCGTTCAGGGCTGCACCTTTACGAATCTGGTCGCCAGAAAGCCAGAAGGTGAGTCCGCACTCGTCACTCAGGTCTTCGCGGATACGGCCCACGTAGATATCGTCGAGGCCAGCAGTCTCCAGCGGCATGGGATAGACGAGCTGTGAGGGATCGTCCTTGACGGTGACGCCAGGAGCAGCGGCCAGAGCCTGTCGGGCTTCGTCGGCACTGATGGGGCGCTCGGTCTCAATCCAAACACTCTCACTATGGCTTCGCAAAGAACTGACACGCACACAAGTAGCCGAGCAACGGGCATCGGTGTGCATAATCTTCTGCGTCTCGTTGAACATCTTCATCTCTTCCTTTGTATAGCCGTTGGGCTGGAAGACGTCAATCTGAGGAATGACGTTGTAGGCCAACTGATGGGGGAATTTCTTCACCGTAACAGGCTTTCCCTCGACGATTTCAGCATACTGCTGCTCCAGCTCAGCCATAGCGGCAGCACCAGCACCGCTGGCACTCTGATAGCTACTGACGCGGATACGCTTGATGTGGGAGAGCTTTTCAAGTGGCTGAAGACATACCACCATCATGATGGTAGTGCAATTAGGATTGGCGATGATGCCACGCGGACGCTCAAGAGCATCCTCGGCATTGCACTCGGGCACCACGAGGGGAACATCGTTATCCATGCGGAAAGCGGAGCTGTTGTCGATCATCACCGTACCGTACTTAGTGATGGTATCGGCAAATTCCTTCGATGTGCCAGCACCAGCCGACGTAAAGGCGATGTCGATGTCGCGGAAGTCGTCGTTGTGCTGAAGCAGCTTTACTTCGATTTCCTTGCCACGAAACGTGTACTTTCGGCCTGCGCTACGCTCGGAACCAAACAACACCAACTCGTCCAGCGGGAAGTTCCGCTGGTCCAGAATGCGCAGGAACTCCTGCCCCACAGCGCCACTGGCGCCCACAATTGCAACTTTCATTTTCTGTATTTTTTGTACTTGTTATGTTCATCCAAAAGGTCGTTGAGACCCTTCTGCAGGGGGTGCCAATATGCATTGGTATACCCCACCCCGCTTTTTCGGTTGCAAAATTACAACTTTTTGCGGAATCATGCGCCATATTGTCAGAAAAATATGTAATTTTGCACCTGAAATGTTAGACTTTGGCGCTTATTTCCCCATCACAGACAGCACCTGGATATTTTTCATCGTGCTACTGATGATACTGCTTGCACCGATGATTATGGCGCGACTTCGCATTCCACATATCATCGGAATGGTGCTAGCGGGTGTCGTTGTGGGGCAATATGGACTGAACATTCTGGAACGCGACGCGTCGTTCGAGCTGTTTGGACAGGTGGGACTCTACTACATCATGTTCCTGGCCGGTCTAGAGATGGACACCGATGGACTGCGGAAATACTTGCGGCCGATGCTGTTTTTCGGTTTGCTGACGTTCCTGACGCCCTTCCTATTGGTATTCGTGGCAGGCAAACCGCTTATGGGATATTCACGATGGGCGTCGCTACTGCTGAGCTGTATCATGGCCAGTAACACGTTGATAGCCTACCCTATCGTGAGCAAATACGGATTGCAACGGCAACGCTCGGTGACGCTGAGCGTAGGCGCTAGCATGATAGCGTTGTTGCTGGCCCTGCTATCGCTTTCGGTTATCGTGGGTGTGCTAGATGCAAGGGCAAATGGAAACTCGGTAGCCGTCCCTTGGCTGGTTTTGCAGATGCTGGCTCGGTTGGGCATCTATGCAGGTGCAATGCTTTATTTCATGCCGCGACTGTCGAGATGGTTCCTGCAACGATACAGCGATGCGGTGACGCAATTTATCTTTGTACTGGCCATGCTCTTCCTGAGCTCAGCACTGACTAGCATGATTGGACTGGAAGGTGTGTTCGGTGCATTCTTTTCCGGACTGGTACTCAACAGGTATATTCCCCACGTATCGCCGCTGATGAGCCGTCTGGAGTTCACGGGAAACGCCATTTTCATCCCTTACTTCCTGATTGGTGTGGGCATGCTGATTAACCTGCGGACACTGTTCGAGAGCTGGCATACGGCTTACGTCGTCGCCTGTATGGTGGTGCTGGGAACCGTGGGAAAGATGATTGCCGGCTATCTGGCAGGCCTTCTTTTCAGGTTGCCGTTGTCGAACGGACATATGATGTTCGGCCTGACCTCAGCCCACGCCGCTGGTTCCATCGCCATTGTGATGGTCGGGATGAAACTGGAAGTGGCTCCTGGTCAATATCTGGTAGACGCTGACATGCTGAACGGTGTGGTGATGATGATTCTCTTTACGTGCGTAATCTCATCCGTCCTCACGGAGAAGGCAGCCCAACAGATTGTACTGGAAGACGTTCCGCCAACAGAAGAAAAGACGGCCGACGACGAGAAAATATTGCTACCATTAAAGTATCACGGCAACATGGAACAGCTGGTTACAACAGCTATTCTGATGAGAAACGAACGGTTGAACAGGGGGATCATCGGACTAAACGTAGTGCTCGACGACGACAACGTGACAACCAACCAGGCACACGGCAGACAACTGCTGGAGAAGGCAACGAAAGCGGCGGCGGCATCGGAAGTGAGAATGCAGACGCAGAGTCGCATAGCAGCAAACATTGCCAACGGCATCATGCATGCGTTCAAAGAATACGATGCCAGCGAAATCATCATGGGGCTGCACGAAAAGGAGCACAAAGAGGGCGATAGCTTCTGGGGAGTGTTCACAGAAAGTCTGGTGACAGAGCTGAACAGACAAATCATACTGTTGCATACGGACCAACCGCTGAACACCATTCGACGGATACAGGTGGCCGTACCTAGCAGGGCGGAGTTTGAACCTGGATTCAGCCGATGGCTAAGCAGACTGGCCAGAATGGCGGGCAACTTAGAATGCCGCATACAGTTCCATAGTAAGCAATCGACGCTGGCGCTCATCAAGCAATACCTTCAGAACACATTCCCTGAGCTGAGAGCCGACTACACACAGATGGCACACTGGAACGAGCTGCCGCGTCTATGCGGTGAGATAAAGGAAGACCACTTGTTTGTAGTGGTTACGGCACGTAAAGGAACGGTGAGTTATAAGCATGCGTTTGAGAAACTTGCAACAGAGCTAAGGCAGTTCTACAAGTACCCGAACTTGATGATTATCTATCCAGACCAGTATGGAGAACCCGTCAATGCGATGACATTCGCGTCTCCGCAGAAGGCAACACAGTTGAGCATCTACGCACAGTTGCGTGACTGGTTCCGAAAGGTTCCAAAGAAATAATAGCAAAGGGGCAAGCACAACGTTGCCCTCAGCACTCGAAAAAAGGACAAAACAATGATAAAAACAGAAAACATCACCAAATCATTTGGATCTCTACAAGTATTGAAAGGCATCTCGCTCCACATCAAAAAAGGTGAGGTCGTTTCGATTGTTGGCCCCAGTGGTGCCGGCAAGACCACACTGCTGCAAATTGTGGGCACGCTCGACCGACCAGACAGCGGTTCATTATGGATAGACGGAGTGGACGCAAGCACGCTGTCGAAAAACCAGCTGAGCGACTTCCGCAACAAGCATATCGGTTTCGTATTCCAATTTCACCAGCTGCTGCCTGAGTTCACAGCGCTTGAGAACATCATGATACCGGCATACATAGCCGGCAAGAGTCATAGCGAGGCGAAGAAGAGGGCTGAAGAGCTGCTAAGCTTCATGGGACTGGCTGACCGTGCTTCGCACAAACCTGCAGAACTCTCTGGTGGTGAGAAACAACGCGTGGCTGTGGCAAGGGCATTGGTGAACAATCCTTCTGTAATCCTGGCAGACGAACCCAGCGGAAGTCTTGACACAAAGAACAAGGAAGAACTGCATCAGTTGTTCTTCGACCTTCGCGACAAGTTCGGCCAGACATTCGTCATCGTAACACATGACGAAAGCCTCGCATCTATCACCGACCGAACCATCAGACTTCGCGATGGACAGATTGAGAATACTGAGAATGTAGATGAAAAGGATACTGTTCAGGAAAACACCGAAGCACAACAGGTAGATGAAGGACCAGTACAGTAAAATTTTAGCTCACAAGTTTCCCATAGTTTAGTCTTATTTCTTGGGGGACAAATCTATTATGCGGCAATTGTCTTTTCGGAGCAACTGCCGCATATATATTGATATGACAAACAAGAAGAACAAAAAGAATACGCATGTTAGTGCAAACCGTTGCGCAAACATTTAGCGATTCTAATTAACGTGAGTTCGACGAAAACAACATATAATAAGCCTTTTCTGGAAAAGACCTACCGACCTACCATAATACCCCTCAAACCCCAATAAATAAAGGGGAACCGCTATGGTAGGTCTATCGCCAACACCTACCATAGACCTACCATCGTTCAAACGTTTTGTTGGTGGGGAGTTTGCTAGTCGTCATGCTAAGTTGGTAGGTATTAAACGAAAATTGAGTAAAAAAAAGGTGTAGATTCTATCTTCATCAACATAAAGTAACGTGAACTCGACAAAAACATTATGGAATAATTCTTTTCTCAAAATGACCCAACAAAACTACCATAACAACACGCTAACGCCTATAAATACAGTGCAAACGTCTATGGTAGATTCATGGTAGGTCTATGGTAGGTGTTGGCGAAAGACCTACCATTGCTCAAACCCTTTGTAGATGGGCGTTTGGGAGTGGTTATGGTAGGTCGGTAGGTGTTAATTGAAAATTATAGAAATAAAGATGTATGTTCAATTTTCTTATCTAAAAAAGTATGCCTACCGTTTCTCATTGAATCCGAAGAAGTTCTATGCCTTGCAAAAACTCAATAGCACCGCTTTGCATGATCTAAAGCGTTATTTTGCATGAGTAAATCGTCGCTTTCAATGTGCGATATTGTTGCTTTTGAATGTCTAAAGTGGCGAATTTCCCAGCTACAAGAGAAATAATCAACACTCATTCTCGTCGAACTCGCGTTAATCTAGATAAGACAAGTCTTTCATCAATCTAAAACGCCCTTTTTATCGAACTCATGTCTAATATAACGTGAGTTCGACGAAAACAACATCATATAAGTCTTTCATGAAAAAGACCTACCGACCTACCATAACACCCCTCAAACCCCTATAAATAAAGGGAATTCTATATGGTAGGTCTTTTTCTAAGACCTACCACAGACCTACCATCGCTCAAACCTTTTGTTGGTGGGCATTTGCTATTCCTTATGGAAGGTTGGTAGGAGTTAAACTATAATTGAGTGAAAAAGTTGTAGACATTACAACTCGCTAACGCCTATAAATAAAAAGCAAACGAATATCACTACTGTCCAAAGAAATTTTCCCATAAAGTCAACTGACCGAAATCGGAGTCATTCTGAGGATGTTTGGGCTTAACAAATAGTTCGCCTAAGGGTTTCCTCTCAAAGAGTACTTTCCCGATGGCGGCTGATAAGATATAAAGATCTTGATCAACATGATACACTTTCTTTGCTATGGCAAGCAGCAGGTAATCGCAGATGGCAATCCAAATCTGCGAAAAGACGGCATTCTGACTTGTTCCATAGAACGATTTGATATGCAACCGCTGTTTTATCCATTTGAAGAAACATTCCACCTGCCAGCGTTCTCTATAGAGTTCAGCAATAGTCAAGTAGGAATGAGTAAAGTCGTTGCTCAGGAATCTATAGACATTTGCTGTGGCATAATCCTCATAAACAACCATGCGAAGTGTGTCAGGATACCACTTAGAGGTTTTCGGTCCGGTGAGCCTGATGACGGAATCACTGATAACTCCCGTCTGCTTGTCTACGAGGCGTTCCTCCACCACTTCATATTTCATGTTGTCCTTAGCTCTGGTTACAAAGAACGCATGCTGACGATGAAAGTGATTGAACAACTGCTTAAAGTCAACGTAGCCTTTGTCCATGAGATAGTAGCTTCCTGGCTCTACGGGAATCAGGCTCATAGCCTTGGAGTCATGAACGGCAGCCTCTGTCAGATAGATGAAGGTCGGAATGGAACCACGCAAATCCAACAGCGTATGCATCTTCACACCGCCTTTGTCATGATGAAGGCGAGCCCACGGACAAAGCTGGAGGCACAACTTAATCGTACTGCTGTCAAAAGCATACACGATTCCATCCACGTCAAGCCGAGAAGGCTCATTCTTGTACAATTTTCTTGCCCAATCAATCAGGATCTGTCCGAAATCATGGTATATACGCCAATCTTTCGTCTCGTTGATATGAGCCAAGGTAGAACGTTGGATGTACTTAATTCCACTCGAGTACAATTTGGAAGAGAGTGCCACCAACGTTGCGTCAATGCTGCGGAGGCTAATTTGGTCGGTGAACTGAGCAAAGCTCATCACCAAAAACTGGTCTCTGCATTTGAACCCGATGGCATGTCTATTGCCATTGTATCTCTTTACGCACTTGTCGAACTCATATCTTGGAATGAGCGACATAATCTGAGCGAATACTGTCTTTCCCTGATTCATGAATTTTG
>JAILAI010000069.1 GCA_024681705.1 Prevotella sp. | reverse complement strand
TTCTTTTTGGAAAGATTTCAGATGCCCTTTTCGGAAACATTTTCTTTTCATGCTGCAAATTTAGTGATATTTTCCAAATTATGCAAGAAATTTGGATGATATTTCTATTCCCCGTAACTTTGCAACCGAAATCAATGCTATGATGACTAGACTGTCAAGTTTGTCAAAAATGTCAAATAAGAATCAATTTGAGTGTATGAAATCTGCTGGATTTAGCGCTACATGTTGTGCAAATTTTGTAAGATTTGTCTGTTAAAAATAGCTAAGTGCCTGACAATCAAGCACTTAACTTTTAGAAAAGTCGGGATGAGGCGACTCGAACGCCCGACCCCTACGTCCCGAACGTAGTGCGCTACCAACTGCGCTACATCCCGATTGCTTTCGAAAAAGCGGTGCAAAGGTAAGCTATTTTTTTTAATTACGAGCATTTTTCGCGAGAAAAGTGATTATTTTTTTGCTCGGACAAAAAAAATAACCTATCTTTGCGGTTGAAGCCAATTCTATTCACATTATAAACACCAAAAGCTTATGGAATACTTTATTTATGTAAACGGACAAAACCAAGGTCCTTATTCTGTTCAAACACTCATGAGTATGGGCATTACTCCCGACACACTGGTGTGGTCGAGAGAGTTGAATCAATGGACCAAAGCTGGTACGATTCCCGAATTGCAAGCGGCATTCAATGAATATCAGCAAGGCATGGGACCACAACAAAACGGGCCACAACAGAATGGTCAGCAACAGATGGGCCAGCCTCAGTATGAAGACCCAGGACAGCAGGGCTACCAACCCTATCAGCCCATGGGAGGTGGTGCAGGATTCAAGGAGTTCTTCACCGATGAATATGAAAGTGAGGATGACGTGCCCTTCGTGAAACGACCACTGAACAGTTTGATGAAACTGATAGACACAGGACGATTTTTCCGCGAACCAATGCGCTGGATTTACATTGTCATTGGTATACTGGCTACCATCGGCTGTCTGATTAGCATTATTAGCCTTATTGGTTCTGGTGCGTTTAAATATCAGACTTTCTACAGTATTCTGGCTTCATTGGCACTGATTGTCATCGGTGTTTTCGTCTTCCTGTTCTGGATTAACCGCAGCAAGCGCCTAAAGGACACCGTACAGGTGAACGACGAGATTGTAGCCATTCCGCTAGTCGCCCATTTCATACAATCGCTAGGCGAATGCGTAGGCATCATTTTCGGAACTGTCTTAGCCGTTATGGCCTTCCTGTTGCCTTTGCTTGCCGGCGGATCCGCAGCCCACATGTTCCGCGAAATCATTCCCTTCAGCGCCGGTAGTCCGCTCATCATCTCAGTGCTTGGCGCAATATTCTGTGTCATCTATGGTTTCCTTATCATCCTTGTAGCCCATTTCTGGGCAGAGATGATGCTTGCTGTAGCTTCCATTGCCAACAACGTGAAGCGAATTGCACAGAAAACCAACGAGGAACCATCCGAATAAGAAACTCCGCCCATAGTAAAACCCACTCCGAACCATTTGATTTGGAGTGGGTTTTTCTATGCGGTTTACCTATCTTCGATTACAGCAATTCGGGGAGTTGGAAAAGTTTGATACTGTTGCTACCTTTAATAAGGATGTAGCGCCCGTTGATGGGCTGCTCGCTCAGTGCTTTCTTCACCTCCTCAACGTCATGGAATTTACGATAGCTACAATCAGTATTACCAAATTCCTCACCCACTAGCCAAACTTCCTCTAGTCCGTATTCCTTCATCAAGTCGACAGCACGCTGATGTTCCTGAGCCGAAGCTTCGCCCAGTTCACGCATGTCGCCCAAGATGGCCATTTTCGGTGATACCTCCATGTCGCGGAAGTTACGCAGTGCTGCACCCATACTACTCGGGTTGGCGTTGTAGGCGTCCACGATGAGGTGATTGCGCTCCGTTTCGGTCAATTGTGAGCGGTTGTTGGTGGGAGTATATTCCTCCAGAGCAGCTATAATGTCGGCCGTAGGCACATCGAAATAAAGTCCCACTGATATGGCCGCCAACATATTATAAATATTGTAGCTGCCCACGAGTTTTGTGCGCACGGTGAAGTTCTGGACATCCGTTTCCTCTTCGTCGTTCAGATGCCACGAGAATCGCAGGAACGGGTCGCAAGCCTCCACCTTTCCCACTACGATTGCGTCCTCACAGTCGTGTGTTCCGTAGCCCGACGTGAAGATAAGCCCACGGTCGTTGGCCATCTGCATCAAGTCGTCGTCGTCGGTATTCACAAATATATACCCGTCGTCGAGTCCGTCCTGCTGCTCGCTTTTGAGAAAATCATAGAGCTCACCCTTGGCCTTCTTCACACCCTCGAACGAGCCGAAACCTTGCAGATGGGCCTTTCCGACATTAGTGATAAGTCCGCAAGTAGGTTCAGCTGTCTCCACAAGCGTCTTGATGTCGCCTGGATGACTGGCGCCCATCTCAATGATGGCGATGTCATGGTCTTCATTTAGTCGGAAGAGTGTCTTCGGCACGCCCACATCGTTGTTGAAGTTTCCTTGCGTAGCCATCACGTTGTATTTCTTTCCCAACACGGCAGCTACGAGTTCCTTGGTTGTGGTCTTACCGTTGGTTCCAGTAATGCCGATGACGCTGATGTCAAACTGCCGGCGATGCTCACGGGCCATGTCCTTGAATGTCTGTAGGGTGTCGTCTACCACGATAAAACGCTTGTCCGTAGGGTCGGCATCGTCGGGTAGATGTTCCACTATGGCATAGGCACAGCCTTTCTGCAGAGCCTGCGCAGCAAACTTGTTTCCATCGAACGAATCGCCCTTCAGCGCAAGAAAGATACTACCCTCCGGACAGTCGCGACTGTCTGTGGTGATACATGGATGCTGCTGATATAACTTGTATAATTCCTTTATTTCCATTTGTAATTCTTATTTTAGGTTCATCACAACTGGTTCGACAGTTCCTTGGTCAGGATGCTCTCCAGCTCCTCTGCCGACAGCCTGAGTCTGAAATTTCCGTTGATGGCAGTACTGATGCGACCAGTTTCTTCTGAGCAGACAATGGCTATGGCATCGCTCTCCTGCGAAATACCAAGAGCAGCACGGTGACGCAATCCCAGTTCCTTGGGAATGTCGACAGTATGGCTCACGGGCAGAATGCATCCAGCTGCACAGAGCCGTTTCTCGCTCACCACAAGTGCACCATCATGTAACGGTGAATTCTTGAAGAAAATATTCTCTATAAGTCGTTGGTTGATGTTCGCATCTATGACATCGCCCGTCTTGACGATTTCGGTAAGAGGTGCGTCGCGCTCTATCACGATGAGTGCTCCCTCCTTTCGTCGCGCCATATTCATGCAGGCCATCACAATGGGCATGATCGTCTCTTTGTCGACCTCTTTCTTGCGAGTGCCACCACGATGGAAGAAACGCGTCAGTTTGCGGAAATGCTGCTGAGCTCCCACATTATAGAAGAATTTTCGTATCTCTTCCTGGAACAGAATAATGAGTGCTATGACTCCCACGCTCACCAGTTTGTCCATAATGCTGCCAAGCAGACGCATCTCCAGGATCTGGCTTACAAAGAGCCACACCAAGATGAACAGCATGATACCTATGAAGACATTAAGCGACCGACTTTCGCGCATCAGTCGATAGATATAGTAGAGCATCATGGCAACAAGCAGGATGTCTACAATGTCTTTTATTCCGAACTCAAACATTTATTTCTTTTTCTTTTAGGAGTTATAGGAGTTGCAAAGGTCTCTGGTATTTCATGATTCCAAGAAGTCCTCTGTGCTTCATTTCTGAACCGCTTGATAGATGCGGATAGTCTCAACGGCTTCTCTCACGTCGTGTACCCTGAGCAGACGAGCACCCTTCTGCAGCGCAAGCGTGTTGAGCACGGTAGTTCCATTGAGCGCTTCGTCGGGCGAACTGCCGAGCAGTTTCCATATCATGCTCTTACGCGAAACACCCACCAGCAAAGGCAGGCCCAGCGTATGCAGATGTTCCATCTGTTGCATCACGGTGTAGTTCTCTTCGAGTGTCTTTCCAAAACCAAAACCAGGATCGAGGATAATATCCTTCTGCCCAAGCGACCGCAGCAGTTGTACTTCACGGGCAAACGACAGAAGCATCTGCTCCATCGTGCCCAGCACCGACATCAGAATGTACGGCACGCGCAATTTGGCCACCATCTGGAACATCGGCGGACAGCCTTTCACTTCGTCGGGCTGCTGCGTTCCACCAAAGGCGCCATGTATATGGCCCTCGGAAACGTCGTTCACTAGTCCCACACCAAACTCCTCGACGGCCATACGGGCCACATCGGGACGGAAGGTATCGACCGAGATGAGCGCATCAGGTTGCTGCCGCCTTACGATATCGAGCGCGTTCTTCAGCCGTTCCATCTCTTCGTCCTCATCCACCAACTCGGCTCCAGGCCTAGTGGAATAGGCACCCACATCAATGATGTCGCCACCCTGCTCCACTATCTCATTGGCACGTCGCGCAATGTCGGCCTCCGTCTGCTGACGGCTTCCGGCATAAAACGAGTCGGGCGTTGCATTCAGTATGCCCACCACGCGAGGTTGCGATAGGTCGAGCAGTCTGCCGCCCACGTTGATGCTCATGTTCTGCATTCAGTTCATTAGTTTGCGCTGACAAAGTTACAACAATTTGTCGTAACCCACAAACGATTTGCCACAAAAAAGACTCACTTTGTCCATCGCCCCTGCTCAGCGCCTAGTTTTCCCTGATTCAGAAGCCCCTAGCATACTATCTATAGGAAACAGGAAGGTGTTTTAAATTTGTTGTCTATCTTATTTTTTCGTTTTGACGATGCGAAAGTACTGCTGTTTTGTTTCGGGTTAAAGGAAATAAGGTTTTTCTGTCTGTCAACATGCGACAGGCAACTCGATTTACGACAAAATGCTAAAGTCTCTTCTTTTTTTTGTCGTATAGCCGCGATATTTCGTCACAGATTGTTTGGTTGTTATCAAAAAAACGTCTAATTTTGCACCACAAACAAACATGGTTGCCCAAAACAAGCACGGCAGCCCTTAAAAACAGCTACTCTATGAATCGCTATCTCTTCTCCTTTCTGTTCTGCCTCGTAGCCTTTGTCGCTCAGGCGCAACACCCACGTAACCTTCCGCTCCGTGAGACGAGTGTGGAATTTCTCCGCTCCGACGAAGCTCGCCGCATCGGCGATCAAGTGCTTCTCTATCAGCGAGTGACAGGCGGCTGGCCCAAGAATATCGACATGGCACGTACGCTCACCGATGCTGAACGCGAGCAGGTGGCCAACGACAAGAATCGCCGCGACGACTCCACCACCGACAACGGAGCCACCACGTTGCAGATGCAATTCCTGGCGCGCCTCTATCAAGCCACACACGACAAGCGCTATCGCGAAGGATTCCAACGCGCCGTCGACTATCTGCTCAGCGGACAATACGATAACGGTGGTTGGCCTCAGTTCTGGCCCGAGACACATGGCTATCAATGGCACATCACGTTCAACGACGATGCGATGGTGAATACCATGAATCTGTTGCGCAACATTGCAGAACAGCAAGAACCTTATGGCAATAAACTCACAGATAAGGCTATGCGCCAGCGCGCCATGCAGGCATTCTATAAAGGTGTGCAATGTATTCTTGCCACACAGATGCGCATCGATGGACGACTCACCATATGGTGCCAGCAGCACGACCGCCACACCTACGAACCAGCGCCTGCACGTGCCTACGAACTCCCTTCCTATTGCACGCAGGAGAGTGCCAGCATCGTGAAGTTGCTCATGCAGTTGCCCAATCCTGACAATGGTGTAAAACAGGCTGTACACGCCGCGATGGCATGGTTCGACCGTTACAAACTCACCGGACTGCGCATCGAGCGAACTGGTGAGTGGGGCAGCCCCGACCGCGACACACGCCTTGTAGCCGATCCTCAGAGCGGACCAATATGGGGACGTTTCTACGACCTGAAATACTGTGAGCCTTACGTCTGCGACCGCGACGGACTGCCGCGCCGACACCTTCAGGACATCGGACCAGAACGCCGCAACGGCTATGCCTGGTATGGCGAGCGACCAGCTGAACTTTATCCCCTCTACGAGGCGTGGGCCAACAAATACGACCCTGACCATAAGGTTACCATCAGTCTGGCCACTAAAGGTGCCAACGAGACGGGGCTCATCGAGATGTTCCGTGCACCGCGAAAGGACATGGCCGACTTCAATGTCGTCGTCTCGCCGGGCGAGAGCATCCAACAGGCCATCGAAAAAGCTCCCGAACAGCCGACAGAACCGTTCAAGATATTCATCCGCAAGGGCACCTATCAGCAAAAGGTTATCATTGATCGGCCCAACATCGTGCTCGTGGGCGAACAGCGCGATAGCACAATTCTCGTTCTGGCCGAGACGGCTGAGACACGCGCAATAACCGAATATCACGGCAAGCCCGTGGGCAACGGCGTGGTGGTGCTGCAAGAAGGAGCCGACGACTGTGTCATCAGTGGACTGACTATCTACAACAACTACGGCACCACCATTGAGAACACCACAAAGCATCAGATGGCTGTGTTTGGTCGTGCCACACGCACTATCATCGTGAACAGCAATATATGGGCCGACGGCAACGATGCCCTCTCGCTATGGGCACCTCAAGGCAACGGCATGTACTACCACGCCGACTTGTTCCTGCGCTGCCCTGGTGTTGACTTCCTATGTCCGCGCGGCTGGTGCTATGCCACGCGCTGCCGTTTCTATGGCGACGGACGCGCCATTATCTGGCACGACGGACGAGGTGATGAGTCGAAGAAACTCGTCATCACCAATTCGCAGTTCGATGCCAAGCGCCCCACCCCACTAGGCCGCTACCACCACGACGCACAGTTCTTCTTGCTCAATTGCAAGCTGTCCAATCAGATTCTCGACCAGAACATATCGTATGCCTACACAGACAGAGTGCTTGATCCCTGTCCTTGGGGACAACGGGCCTACTATTATGGTTGCAAGCGCGAGGGCGGCAACAGCGGCTGGCTCTCCAACAATCTCGAGAAATCGAAGCAGGCTCCTGAGTTCCATGCTGTCACCGCCCAATGGGCTTTCGATGGGAAATGGGACCCAGAGCAAAGACTCCGCGACCTATGGTATGTGGTGGCATATTAAAATCATGGGGCATTTGAGGATACTTTCCTTATACCCAAGTGAGAAAACCGTATAGATAATAATGAAGAAAACTTTAAAAATAGCTTTGCGTATGGCCATTGTCCTGCTGGTCTTCTGTCTGTTAGTACTCATGGTTTGTCACATGCTGGTGACCCATCATGCAAAAGGACGCGTTTTTTCTGACGTCGACAGCATTGATAAAGCCGAAGTGGGACTCCTGCTTGGCACCACTCCGCAGACGCGTTTAGGACGAAGAGTCAACCAGTTCTACACCTATCGCATTGATGCTACAGAGAAGCTCTACAAGGCTGGGAAGATAAAGACCATCCTGATTAGTGGCGCTGAGAACAGTCTCGACGGCGTGAATGAGGTGCAATGCATGAAGGATTCACTCGTGGCACGAGGCGTGAATGCCAGCGACATCGTACTCGACGGAAAGGGATGGCGCACGCTCGACTCTGTGGTGCGTGCCGTGAAAGTGTACGACATCCACAGCTTTGTGGTGATTTCACAAAAGTTCCACAACGAAAGAGCCATCTATTTGGCTGACCATCTGGGACTGGATGTGGACGAAATCACTGGTTTCAATGCTGCCGACGCCACATCGGATACCGCTTTCATGATTTATATCCGCGAGTATTTCGCACGCGTAAAGCTATTCCTTGACCTTCTGACGAACAAACAGCCCATTTCTTCTTTGGATGCCTAAGAGCGTTGGCCTTCTAGAATAAGGTAAGGACGAGCAGTCTTTCTAAGCATCAACATACCTGAAAACTCAGACAACGCCCAGCTGATGCAGAAAAACCAGCACGATAAGCAGAGGGCAAAGATAACGAATAGCGAAGAGGAACAAAGGGAAAAGGCGCGTTGAAACGGTGCCCTGATTGGTAAATTCATCGCGAACAATGCGACGTGGAACATACCAACCCACAAACAGACAGGTGAGCAAGGCACCAAGTGGCAACATATACTGAGCCGTGAGATGGTCGCAGAAGTCGAGTATATCCAACCCGAACAGTTTCAGTGACGGCACAGCTCCCATGCTGAGCGAGCAGAACACAGCAATGACCGAGCAGACCGTTGTAACGACCCACGCCGAATTGCGACGTTTCATGCTGAACTCCTCAGTGAAAAAGGCGGTACCAATCTCGTGCATGGAGATGGTGCTGGTAAGTGCAGCGAAGACCAGCAGTGCATAGAAAAGGATGGCCACGATGCGTCCCACAAAGGGAACCGCACTGAAAGCCTGCTGGAACACATTGGGAAGGGTGATGAAAATGAGCGACGGACCCGCATCGGGCGTCACACCAACAGAGAAAGCTGCTGGGAAAATCATCAGTCCCGATAAAATAGCAATGAGGCTATCGAGCAGGGTTATCTGCAACGCTGAGTTGGCCAGATTGGTGGTTTTACTGAAATAGGAGGCATAAGTGCACAGACAGGCGGTGCCCAGCGAGAGCGAAAAGAAGGCCTGACCAAGCGCCTCGAGCATCACATTGGTAGAAACCTTGGAGAAATCTGGACGCAACAAGAACTCTATTCCGCCCGATGCCCCAGGCAACAGACACGATGCCACCACAATGACAACCAACAGAAAGAGCAATGCAGGCATGAGCAACTTAGAGGCGCGCTCAATGCCTTTTTCGATGCCTCTTGACACCACCAGATGCGTAATGACGATAAAGGCGACGGCCCACAGACAGGGCCAGAACGGATGGCTGGAGAAACTGGCGAAATACTGCTGCACATAGTTGGCGTCGCCTTGTAACGATCCCGCCAACGAAGCAAACAGATATTGCAGACACCAACCTGCCACCACGGCATAGAAACCAAGAATGATCGTAGAGGTGAGGATGCCCAAATAGCCCACCAGTTTCCAAGGACGACCGGCAGAGAGCTTGTCGTAGGCACGGGCCGCATTCGCCGAAGCATGACGTCCCACGACGAACTCGGCAATCATACCAGGAATGCCCAGCAGAAGCACG
>JAILAI010000009.1 GCA_024681705.1 Prevotella sp. | reverse complement strand
CCAACGGGATTTATGCTATAGCTGATGGTCAGTGTGGCCTGAACGTCGGGCATATCGTAGGTTGCCACAACCCTGAACACGCGATAGCTACGGTCCTTCTTGGCGGTGAGCGATGTCAGGTTCATCTTCGGATTCTTCCACACCTGATAGCGACGCTGGATGCCCGCACCCATGTCGTTATCGGTGACGGCGCGCCAGAAGTTGGGCTTCAGCGTTCCACCCTTGGCGAGCAAACTCTTGCCACCCACCGTATATTCGCTGAGGAAGCCCGTCTGAGCATCGAAGCGGACGCTCATGTTGTCGTTCGTGATGGCGATGCCTTCGTCGCTCTTCTTCAGTTTCATCTTTCCTTTCGTGACGGCAGCCACCACGCGGTTCATGCCATCGCCGAACTTCAGCTGGTCGTAGGCCACCACTTGTCCGGCCTGCTTGAGCGGCTCGGCTTCCTTCAGGCGGAAGTCGATGTTCAGCCAATATTCACCCGTGTTCTTAATCAGGTCGGCCGAGAGGGGCAGTTCCACGAAGGTAGTCTCTTGCGCGGGACACACCAGTTTGTCGACGATGCCGCTCTTCACGGTCGTTCCTTCGTTCACCAACGTCCATTCCAGGCGCACGTTGCTGAGGTCGCGGAAGAAGTTTTCGTTCTTCACGCGCAACTTGCCGTTGAGGATGTCGAGAGCTTCCACCCAGATGTTCTGGTAGTAGTAGCCCACCTCGTAGAGTTGCGGATTAGGCACGCGGTCGGGCGATACGAGTCCGTTGCAATTGAAGTTGTTGTCCGACGGGTCGTAGTTGTTGTAGTCGCCGCCATATGTATAGCCTTTGTCGCCTTTCAGTGCCTGGTCGACGAAGTCCCAGATGAATCCGCCCTGATATTTCGGATACTTGCGTATCAGGTCCCAATACTCCTTGAAACCGCCGCTGGAGTTGCCCATTGCATGACTATATTCGCACTGGATGAGCGGCTTGGTCGAGGCGGGATTCTTGCTATAGCGCTCGCACCACTCGTGGTTGGCGTACATCGGGCACGTGATGTCGGTATTCCTGCCGCCTTCGGCACGCTCCCAATGGACGGGACGTTGTTGGTCTTGCGTCTTTATCCAGTCGTAGGCCGCCGAGAAGTTCGGTCCGTCTATGGTCTCGTTGCCCAGGCTCCAGATGATGACGCTGGGATGGTTGAAGTTCACCTGCACGTTGTGCTGGTTGCGCTCCAGGATCTGTTGGCCGAAGAGCGGTGTGTAGCTGATGGCCTCCTTCGGGTTGTATCCGAAGCCGTGACCCTCCTGATTGGCCTCGCTGACGAGGTAGATGCCGTACTGGTCGCACAGGTCGTACCACACGGGGTCGTCGGGATAGTGGCTGGTGCGCACGGCATTGATATTGAAGCGCTTCATCAGCTGGATGTCTTCTATCATGCGCTCGCGACTCACCACGTAGCCGCCCTTGGGGTCCATCTCGTGGCGGTCGGCACCTTTAATATATATAGGCTGTCCGTTGACGAGCAGCTGCGCTTTGCGTATCTCCACGCGGCGGAAGCCCACCTTCTGGGCTATGAACTCGTAGCGCTTCTCCACCACAGGTGCGGGCTTGGCCTTGCGACCCTTCTTCACTTCAGGAACCTTTGCCAGCGTTGTCACCAGCGTATAGAGGTGGGGTGTCTCGGCAGTCCATTTCTGCGGGTTCTTCACGAGGAAGACGCCGGGCTCCTGCTCTGTCATGGGCACCTCGCGGCCCTCGGCGTCGAGCAGTGTGTAGCCGAGCTTGCCGTTGCCTGTCTGCTGGGCGCTCACCTTGAGGATTCCGTTGTAGTAGTCATCGTCGAGGGTGGTCTCAATGCGCAGGTCGTCCACGTGGTCATTGGCGTCGCGGCAATACAGATAGCTGTCGCGCGCCACGCCGGAAAGGCGCCAGAAGTCCTGGTCTTCGCACCATGAGCCGTCGCACCAGCGGAAAACCTGGAAGGCAATCAGGTTGTCGCCCTTCTGCAGATAGGGGGTGATGTCGAACTCGCAAGCCACCTTCGAGTCTTCGCTATAGCCCACGTACTGACCGTTCACCCAGAGGTAGATGCACGAGGTGACGCTACCGAAATGGGCGATGACCTGACGGCCATCCCACGCCTCGGGAATGCTGATGGTTCGGCGATAGCTGCCCACGTGGTTGTCCTTCACGGGCGGTGGGCACCAGCCTTTGGGGAAGACGCCTCCCCGCGGGTCGTCCACTCGTTTGAGCAGACCGTTGTCCACCGTGTCTTTCTGGGTGGGCATATGATAGTGACCGCGCCAGGCGAAGCCGATGTTCACGTATTCTGGGTCGCCGAATCCGTTCAGCTCCCACATGCCCGGCACAGGCATCGAGGCCCAGCCGGTGTCGTCAAAGTCGGTGCGGAAGAAATCGGTGGGTCGCTGGTCGGCATTTTCAACCCAGTTGAACGCCCACTTGCCGTGTAGCGATAGATAGTTGGCCGACTTCGAAGCATCGCCCTGAAGGGCCGTAGCCTCGTTCTCGTAGGCGAAGAACGACGTGTGCGATGTCAGTCTGTTCACACCGTTCACCGTCATGTCTTGCCATTCGTCCATTACTTGCGCCTGAGCGCCAATGGTTGGGGTAAGCGCCAGAAGCGCCGCAATAAGTTGATGTTTCATCTCATGATTGTTATTGACATGCAAAAATAATCATTTCCACTTAAACGACCAACGATTTTCGAAAAAACATATGCAAAAAAGCCAGATGTGGGTGGATAGGAAGGCGAACGGACCGCAATAGAACGGCCCGATGCGGTATGAGAGGCTGGTTTTTATGGATGTTCACGCGAAGAACCACTTTATATTAGCTGGCAAGAGGGTAGAGTGTATACACTTTTTAACGAAAATCGAGTACGGAGATGTTAAAAAACGACCCTCAAATCGGCCAAAATTTTAACACAAAACTACCCACTTATCTATCCCCTTTTTGCAATGTCGAGATGGCAGTCGAAAAGTCGGTTGAGCAAAACCGACAGTTTCGATCATCGAAATTGGCGCTTTTGATGACTGAAACTGCCGCTTTTGCTCATCGAAACTGTCGCTTTTGGTGGGCGTTTTTCTCGATTTTTCCGTATAAATTCTGTATTTATATACTGAAAGATTGTTGCGGGTTTTGTAATGGGTTGAATGTCAGGTGGTTACGCTAATGGGTTGTGAGTGGCTTATTTCGGTGCTTTGGAAATGTTAGCGCAGAATTTTTAAATGGTGAGGTTAAAAAAGCTGGGCGCAAATATTAACGGACGTTAAATTGTGGGTTCTCTGTCGCACCTTCGGCGCTTGCCTTAGAGGGGATTGTTGTCAGGGGTTCCGCTTCGCTCCACCCCTGCCTGTGGTCTTGCCAGCCCTTCGGGCTTTGCTTTAGTTCATAGTCCATAATTCATAGTTTATTGTGAACTATGGATTAACGTAAGCGTGGGCTTTGAACTGGAAAAAGTCCAGGGCCTCTTGGTCGAGGTGTCACCCCACCCCTACCCCTCCCCTAATAGGGGCGGGGAGTGAATGAAGAGTTATAGGCAGCACCAGGAATTATTATGCACACTTCTTTCTGCTCCGCCCAACTAATTGGGGGAACACACACTATCTTTACTCCCCGCCCCTGCTTGCAGGGGAGGGGTAGGGGTGGGGTCAGACAGGCGCTAAAGCACACTCATTTGTGGTATCCTCTTGTTCGTGGTGTCACCCCACCCCTGCCCCTCCCCTACAAGTGAGCCCACTGAAAAAGTCTGTAATGTTAATTTCGTTAACATTTGGACTTGACAGCCTTGTCTGCTGAGAAATGTCACCCTGTTATATATATTTAACTTTAAAAAGTTGCATATGTCGCTGATTTTCAGTACCTTAGCAGA
>JAILAI010000005.1 GCA_024681705.1 Prevotella sp. | reverse complement strand
AGCTTCTGCATGTTGGCCTCGCTATCGTGACCATCGCCGCCAGCATAGCGGGCGGAGTAGATGCCAGGCTCGCCGTTGAGCGCTTCCACCTCCAGACCCGTGTCGTCGGCGAAGCAATCGTAGCCGAACTTATCGGCGATATAGTGGGCCTTCTGCAAGGCATTCGCCTCGAGCGTGGTGCCAGTTTCGGGAATGTCGTCATGGCATCCGATGTCGCTGAGCGACAATACCTCGATGGAATGGCCGAGAATCTGTCTGATTTCCGACAATTTATGGGCGTTGTTGGTTGCAAAAACAATGGTCATGTGACGTATGGTTTACGATGTGGATGTTTTGAATTATTCTTTTTCCGTCTCTACGGGCGGCTTCACTTTCACCTTGATGGGGTCGAAGCCTTCGCCGAAGACACCGATGACGGCGCTTTGCGACACAAAGGCCTTCGGGTCGAGATGCTTGATGATGCGGAAGATGGTGGCGCTCTCGTTCTTCTTGGCCAGTATACAGAGCACCTTGCGCTCTTGTCCGGTGTACCATCCGTGACCGTCGAGGATGGTCACGCCGTGGTCCATCCTCGTGCCTATCTGGTTGGCTATCTCCTGCCATTTGTCGGAGAAGATGAGGAACTGAACACTGCTTCGTTGCTTGTTGTAGATGTAGTCGAGCATGTAGTTCTCGATGACGAGCGTGCAAAAACCGAACACCACCATGTAGGACCGCTCGAGTACGGTTCCGAATTGCGGAATGAAGAGACAGCTGCCCACAATCACGAAGTCGACGAAGACGAGCACCGTGCCGAGCGACATGTTATAGAACTTGTTGACGGAGGCCGCAATGATGTCGGTGCCGCCCGTGGAACCATTGTTCAGGAAGACGATGCCCAGAGCCGAACCCGTCATCAGACAGCCCACGATGAGCGACATGAAGTCTTGTCCCTCACCGAGAATCTTCACCATATTTCCGGCTTCGTCGCGCGGAACCAGCTCTTTCATCAGACCTAACAGGAAGGTGAGCATGAGGATGGCGTAGATGGTCTTCACGAGAAACTTCCAGCCCAGAATCTTCAATCCCACGATGAGCAGGGCGGCATTCACCAGGAAGTAGGTGTATTGGTTGGGGAAACTGGTGGCGTATTCCACAATGGCCGCAATACCTGCTACGCCTCCGGTGACGATTTCGTAGGGCATCAGGAAGAATGTGAAACCGAAGGAATAGAGCACGAGACCGAAGGTTATGCCGGCATAGTCCTTCACCTCGTTCCATAAAATTTGTCTGTCCACCATTATATCTTAGGATTTTTAGTTGTTGACTCCGCCGCCTCCCGGCTCCTTTTCCGCGCTTTCGAGAAGCTGCTTGCGAAGGCCTGGGGAAGCGGCGGAGCGAATGTTTATCTATGCAGATGGAATGACCGCCGTGTTATTTCACCACGACGTTGACCATGCGCTTGGGCACCACGATGACCTTGACAACCTGCTTGCCGTCGAGATACTTCTGCGCGCGCTCGTCGGTGAGCACGGCCTGCTCGATGGTCTTGTTGTCGGCATCGGCGGGGAATTCCATTTCGAGACGTGTCTTACCGTTGAAGGCCACGCCCAGCTTGACGCTGCTCTCCACGAGATAGGACTCGTTCCACGACGGCCACTGGGCATCGCAGGCAGAGCCTTCGCCACCGAGCATCTCCCAGAGTTCTTCGGCGATGTGGGGAGCGAAGGGAGCGATGAGGGCCACGAGGTCGCGCATCACCTGCTTGTTGACGCACTTCATAGACGAGAGCTCGTTCACGCAGATCATGAAGGCAGAGATGCTCGTGTTGTAGGAGAACTGCTGGATGTCTTGCGACACCTTCTTGATGAGCTTGTGAAGCGACTTCAGCTCGTCCTTGTTGGGCTGCTCGTCGGAGGTGGCACTGGTGGTCAGATTCCAGAACTTCTTCAGGAAGCGATGGCAACCGTCAATGCCGTTGGTGTCCCAAGGCTTCGATTGCTCCACCGGACCGAGGAACATCTCGTACAAGCGTAGTGTGTCGGCACCGTAGCGTTCCACAATCATGTCGGGATTCACGACGTTGAACATCGACTTCGACATCTTCTCTATAGCCCATCCGCAGATGTATTTGCCGTCCTCGAGCACGAACTCGGCGTCGTTGTATTCCGGACGCCAAGCCTTGAAGGCGTCGATGTCGAGCACGTCGTTCGACACGATGTTCACGTCGACGTGTATCGGAGAGATGTCGCTATATTGCTTGCTGAGGTTGAACGACACGAACACGGGATGTCCCTTCTCCTTGCTGGCTACGTTGTCGCGATAGACGAAGTTGGAGCGTCCCTGAATCATGCCCTGATTGACGAGTTTCTGGAAAGGCTCGTCCTTGCACGAGATGCCGAGGTCGAAGAGGAACTTGTTCCAGAAGCGCGAGTAGATGAGGTGGCCAGTGGCGTGCTCGGTGCCACCCACGTAGAGGTCTACGTTCTGCCAGTATTCATCGGCTTCCTTCGATACTAGGGCATTCTCGTTCTTCGGATCCATGTAGCGCAGGTAGTAGGCAGAGCTTCCGGCGAAGCCCGGCATGGTGTTCAGCTCGAGGGGGAACACCGTCTGGTTGTCGATGTCCTTGAGGTCTACAACGCTGTTGGTGGCCGTGTTCCAAGCCCATTTCTGTGCATGGCCCAATGGCGGCTGTCCGTCTTCGGTGGGTTTATACTGGCTCACCTCGGGAAGTTCAAGAGGCAGGCACTCCTCGGGTATCATGTAGGGCATGCCGTTCTTGTAGTATACGGGGAACGGTTCGCCCCAATAGCGCTGGCGAGAGAAGATGGCGTCGCGCAGACGATAGTTCACCTTCACGCGGCCGAGACCTTTCTCGGTAACGTATTCTTTGGTCTTCGCGATGGCTTCCTTCACGGTGAGTCCGTTGAGCGAGAACTCGCCGTTGGAGCTGTTCGTCACGATGCCTTCCTTGGCGTCGAAACTCTCTTCGCTGACGTCGGCGCCCTCGATGAGCGGCACGATGGGAAGGTCGAAGTGACGTGCGAAGGCATAGTCGCGAGAGTCGTGGGCAGGCACGGCCATGATGGCGCCGGTGCCATAGCCAGCCAGCACGTATTCGGCTATCCAGATGGGTATCTCTTCGCCCGTGAGGGGGTTGATGGCATAGCTGCCCGAGAAGACACCCGTCACCTTGTGGTCCATCTGACGCTCGCGCTCGGTGCGCTTCTTCACGTATGCCAGGTATTCGTCGACGGCGGCTTTCTGCTCGGGTGTGGTGAGCTGGGCAACGAGTTCGCTTTCGGGGGCCAGCACCATGAAGGTGACGCCGAAGATGGTGTCGGCGCGGGTGGTGAAGATGGTGAACGACTGGTCGCTACCGGCCACCTTGAACTCCATCTCGGTACCTTCCGAACGGCCAATCCAGTTGCGTTGTGTCTCCTTCAACGACTCGGTCCAGTCGATTCTCTCAAGACCGTCGAGCAGGCGCTGGGAATAGGCGCTGACGCGCAGGCACCATTGGCGCATCTTCTTCTGCACCACGGGGAAGCCGCCGCGCTCGCTGATGCCGTCGACCACCTCGTCGTTGGCCAGCACCGTGCCCAGACCGGCGCACCAGTTCACCATCGTCTCGCCCAGATAGGCAATGCGGTAGTTCATCAGCACCTCCTGTTGTTTCTTCTCGTCCCACGAGTTCCACTCGTCGGCCGTGAAGCTCATCTCCTCCGTGCAGGCCACGTCGACGAGTGAGCCGTCGTCGCCCTGAGTGCCGCATTTGGCGAAGCGCTCCACCAGTTTCTCGATGGGCATGGCCTTCTGGCACTTGTTGCAATAGAAAGAGTTGAACATCTTCTGGAAGGCCCATTGCGTCCATTTGTAGTAGATGGGTTCGCAAGTCCTCACCTCACGGTCCCAGTCGAACGAGAATCCAATCTTGTCGAGCTGTTCGCGATAGCGGGCGATGTTCTGTTCGGTGGTCGTTGCCGGATGCTGTCCTGTCTGGATAGCATATTGCTCGGCGGGCAGTCCGTAGGCGTCGTAGCCCATGGGATTGAGCACGTTGAAGCCCTGCTGGCGCTTGAAACGTGCATAGATATCGCTGGCGATGTAGCCTAGCGGGTGGCCCACATGCAATCCTGCTCCGCTGGGGTAGGGGAACATGTTGAGCACGTAGTATTTCTTCTTTTGTGGGTCCTCGCCCACGCGATAGGTCTTATTGTCTACCCATCGCTGCTGCCATTTCTTCTCAATGGCTCTGAAATCGTATTCCATAATACTTTTTTAATGTCGAAATGTTTTCAGTTTGCAAAGGTAAGAAAATCTTTTCAAATACCGAATTTTTTACTACGTAAAAGAAGAAAGGAGTGGAAAACAAGGGAAATATTTAACGAGAGC
>JAILAI010000286.1 GCA_024681705.1 Prevotella sp. | reverse complement strand
CTTCAGCCACTCTATCATGATGCTGATGGCTTCGGGGGCGAAGGTTTCTTCTATTTGGGAGTATTCCGTTGGGAGGCCCGTCTGGCAATGCTGGAAGAGGTGATTGACACCCTCTATGGGGACAATTTTGTGGCGGCTGTTCACCAGACCTTTGTCAATGGCGTCGAGGTTGGTGGCACAATCTACCTGCAAATCTTTCGTGCCGTTGAGGGCGAGGACGGGGCATTTGATTTTTGACAACGAGTCTCTCACGTCGACCGTAAACAGATGTCGTATATATGGAGATGACGACTGCTTGAAGGCCTGCTTCAGATTGTTTTTCAGAGCCTCCGGCATTTCCGGTATCTCTATGTCCTCCGCACTCTTTCCTTTTATTATCTCATCGATACCATTGCCGAAAGCCTGACAATAGGTTGTAACCATAGTTGGCGGTATACCCATTGCACTCTGCAGTCTCTCGTTCTGTTTCACTAGTGTCTCCTTGCCCGATACGGCCATGCCTCCCAACGAGATGACAAAGTCCACCTTGCCTTCGCTGGCCATCATCAGACCAATGGTGCCGCCCTCGCTATGGCCGAGAACGCCCACATGGTTGAAACGCTCATTCAACAGACTGATTGCAACCAGAGCATCGCACATGAAATGATAGGTGGTGGAATATTCGATGGCAAATGTTGGGTCGTTATACCCACGATCGTCGTAGCGCAACGTGGCAATACCTTGACGGGCGAAGGCATCGGCAATGACGGCGAAGGGTTTGTGACCGAAGATTTCCTCGTCGCGGTTCTGTTGTCCGCTACCCGTCACCATAAGCACGACGGGCGTCTCTTTCGAGTAATTCTCGGGCAAGGTGAGCGTGCCGTGCAGCACAACTATCCCATCGTTGAACGTCACCTCTTCGGTGGTGTAAGGGAAAGGTCCGACTGGTGTCTGCGGACGATTGAGTTTCACGTCGCCCTGCTTCAGCGTCAAAGGAAACGAGAAACCCCTCTGCTTAAACGTTCCCGTTATCGAATCTGTTGCTACCACTCCCTCGAACACAATCATAGCCGACGGCACTTCCACCTTGATCTTGCCTTCGGGCGTCAGGCTTTTCTCTGCCTTGATGCCTTTTGCACCTTGTGAAGGCGAGTCCATCGTACACCCGTCTTCCGAGAAATTGAAAACAATGGGCAATTTCATCCCTTGGATGTTAAGCTCACCCGACCAACTGCCTTCTTGTGCGCTGACGGCAATTGGCGAAAGGAGCAACAGGGTGCTTAGCAACACTCTAAACAGCCTGCGGCAGTTTTCTTTTGTCTTATTCATCATTTTACTTCTTGTTGATAATAAAAAGTTGTAATGGTTAGAAATGCTATTCCAGCTGCAAAAATACGAAAAAGCCCTGAATAATTGATAATGAAAAGGCGTTTTTCTTATCATTATCATTTGAAAATGTCGGAAAACATGTAGTGAGCTGCGATTCATCACAGCCAACTCTGACGTTTAGAACAAGAAAGAAACAATGTGACCTAACAAATAGGAAAAGAAAGGCGGCGAAAGAGAGAGGGTCAAAAAAGAATGGTTGTTTTCGCATCTTTCCAAATCCGTTTCGGCAATACGCAAATAAAAAATCTAGATTTTTTTCGTCCAAACTGCCAATTTCGAACAAAAAAATCTAGATTTTTTATTTCAAACGCGGCAACCTTCATTTGGGAAACCAACCATTTAGGACAAGCTATCCGACAATCACGGGAGTTTATTCTCCGATAGTCTCAACGAATGATAAGCTCTATTCTACAACCGAGGTCTTCGTTGAGAAATCGGAGTAGACAATGATTTGCACGCCTTTGTCAGTGGGCGAACAGCGATGACCGGAAAGATCGTAGCGGGCCATTTCTACGACATCGTTGTCACTCGCACCACCAGCCTCAACGTTTCTCACCGTCGAGACACTGCTGTCGCCAAAATAGATGCCCTGAAGCGAGGTGCAGCCGGCGAAAGCATCCTCACCGATGTAGCTGACCGTTTCGGGAAGATTGATGACGCGCAAATTCGTGGCCCCCTCGAAAGCCCCTCGGGCAATACGACGACATTTGGGGTGAACGGTGTACGACGTGTTCTGACTTCCGGCAGGATAGCGCACCAATATCCAGTCGGAGGTGCTCTCATAACCCACGGCATAGAGCACGCCGTCGATGGATTTGAACTTGTTGGCATAGGTGCCGTTGATATAACCCGACGTGAACTTGTCGGTCTTCTCAATCTCTTGTGCGTTTATCGCTGTGCTCATGGTGAGCGCCAGCAGAAGGAATAATAGCTTTTTCATGATGATATAGGGATTTCTTTATCTGATCATTTCATTCGTACCCTGCAAATCTTTTCAGCAAGGAGTATAGCATCGACATGCCATCGGTAGCTGGTTTCTTAATGTGGAAGAACCCATCGGGAACCATCACATCGTTTGGGTCTATGACATAGTTATACGATGCCCCGGTATAGTTTACCAGGATGTTGGCAGGCGACACGCTGAGCGAGGTTCCCACTACGATGAAGAAATCGGCATCGACAACCACCTTCATGGCGATTGGCATGTTGGGTACGGGTTCTCCAAACCACACGATGTAGGGTCGCATCTGACTGCCGTCATTAGCCTTGTCGCCGATGTGTATGTCGTTGTCGAGCGGACGCGTTACGATGCACGTCCGTTCCTCCTTATTGGCCGACGAACATACTTTTGCCAACTCACCGTGCAGATGGAGTACATGAGAAGAACCGGCCCGCTCGTGCAAGTCGTCCACGTTTTGCGTGATGATAGTCACGTCGAACCATCTCTCCAGCTTCGCCAACAAGATATGAGCTTTGTTGGGTTCCACTTCGAGCAGCTGTCTGCGACGGGCGTTATAGAAATCGAGCACGACCTCAGGATATTGCTGCCAACCCTCGACACTTGCCAGCTGCATGAAACTGTACTTCCTCCACAGACCATCGCTGTCTCTGAAGGTCGAGATGCCACTCTCTCTGCTGATGCCTGCTCCAGTCAGGACTACAAGTTTCTTTTTCATGGTTCCATTTATTCGTGTTTCACTTCTATCATGCTGCGTCCCTCGCCCTTTTTCACCACATTTATCTTCACGCCGATGCGCTCGTAGAGGTCTTCGCGGTGAGAGATGATGCCCACGCGGCGGTTGGTCTGACCCGCTATATCCTGCAGTTTCTCGAGAGTGGACATCACGGAGTCGAGGCTTTTCTCGTCGAGCGTGCCGAATCCCTCGTCGATGAAGAGGATGTTGACATTCATGTCGGGGCGATTGAGCGAGGAGAGCGCCAGCGACAAGGCCAGCGATATCATGAATCGCTCGCCGCCAGAGAGCACGGTGACACTTCGTATCTGGTTCTTGTTGTAGCGATCGAGCACGAAGATGCTGAGCTGCTCGTTGTCATCGCTACACGTCAGCCAATAGCGGTCGGTAATCTGCTCGAGGTAGATGTTGGCATTCTTCAGCAAAGGTCTGAGGATGCACGACTGAACGAGTGTACGGAAACGTGTGCCGCCGAAGATGCTGTTCAGTTTCTCCCATTTATTGAGACGCTTCTCAGCCTCTTCAAGTCTTGCCTCAATCTCGCGCAACCTATTGACGTTTTCCCAATGGCTTTTGAGTCTGCTTTCGAGCTGAGCCAGCGTTTTCACCACCTCATCGCGCGATTCTCCGACTGCCTTCTTTTCGTCGGTGAGTGTCTGTTTGTCGGGCAATGCCGAACGGTCGTCAATGCCCAGCGCGCTGATGGCGGCGTCAATCTGTCGCTGACTCTCCGCGATGGCATCGGTACGCGATTTCAGCTGAGCATCCGTATCGCTAACAAACCGTCGGGCGCCAGCCACCTGCGACTCCTGACCGATGAGCGTCAGCAGCGCCTGTTCGGTCTTGCCCGACTTCTGATAATAGTCATCCAGAGCCTCACTGCATTCTGTAATGGTGGCCTTGCTCTCCTTCCGTTTCGTCACAAACCGCGTGACCAAGCCTAGTAGCGTCGTCCATTCGCCGTTGATATCGCTAGAAGGATAGGATTGCGGCTCCTGTGCGGTCTCCCATTCCGGACACGATCGCAAAATGTTCTTGCGAACTCCTGAGAGCGACTTCAAGAGCGTCGCTATCTGCTCCTGACTGGTCTGGTCGGCACTCAACTGTTTCTGGTGTTCGTTGTATTCAGTGGCGTCGGCTTTCAACTGCTGGCGTGCGGCGTCGATATCCTTCAGCCAGTCGTCGCAATAGCCAGCGAGCAGTTCGTTGATTTCGTCCTTCGCTTCCTCGCAATTCTCCACGCACTCCTTCCGTTGCGCTTCCAGCTGTTCGATGTTACTGGCGTTGGTCTTGACCTTGTTTTCGGCCATTGTCTTTTCCCGTTCCGCCTGCAGTTTTTCGTTGTCGAGCGGTTTCTTGGCTTTGAGCAGACTATTGATATCGCTTTGCAACCGTTCGGCTTCCTGCTGGTCGGCTCTAAGTTTGTTAATCTCAGCGTTCAACGACTTGCTCTGCTCCAGAATCTGTGCCGCCAACGGCTTTTCAATGTCGAGTCCTGCCTCGAGGGCTTTTTTCTCGAACTGCTTTTTCGATTCGGCATTCTTCTTTTCAGCGTTGGCCAACTGAGTCTTCTTCCCATCGTGAATACCGTTCAGATTGTTGTAGGCGTCCCTCGACCGGTCGCGCTGATCAGTGGCCTGTTGAAGGGCTTCTGCCGCCTCTTTCTGTTCCTTTTCGAGAGGCATAAGGATTTCCCTGAAGTCGTCGTCGAGCAAGTCGTGGTCGATGTGTTGACCGCAGAGGGGACAAGTCTCCGTATGTTCATCGAGCAGTCGCCGACGGAGCGCCACGAGCGTTTGGCCAAGACTCATCTCCATCGTGTTGAGACGCTTGTCGGCTTTGTCGGCTTCGGCCTTCTTTTCTTGGAAGAAGGCTTCGGCCTCGTCTTTCTCCTTACCCAGTTTCTTCAGCGTTTCCTCTTCGCCCTTGATGTCCTGCCGAAGTTCATCGGTATCTTTGATGGCGGTCTCCAAGTCGTCATTTGCTTTGCTGATTTCGCCGAGACGGCGCTTGGCTGCCTCTTTCTGCGAAATCTGATCGTTCACCAACTGAGGATTCAACGCGGCACGCTTGCGATTAAGGCTGTCTATTTCCTCTTCTTTCACCTGAACGGCCTTGCCTGCCTCCAGCGCTTTGGTTACGGCTTCCGTCAGCGCATTGTTGAGCGACTCGGTCTTTCCCTGCTCCTTTTTAAGATCGGCGGCTGCTTTTTCGGCTTTTGTCACGTTCTTCAGGTATTGCCCTATCTTGAGGTCAGTCTCACTAGCCCTTGCAAACAATGTCTCGTGCTGCTTGCGACCGCTGAGCCATTGCTCATTATTCAGGATGTTCTCTTTCAGTTTCTCGGCCTCTGCCTGTCTGTAGGCCAGGTCGGCCGAGAGTTGTACGAAGATGCCATTCTGCTGATGAAGTTGTTCTTCCGCCAGTTTCTCTTCCTGTTGGGCTTTCTGCAAATTGTTGAGTTGTTGCCGTTGGGTGCTCGTGGCATCCCAGTCGGTGAAAAGGGCCTTCTGGCGCTGATAGTCTTCGCCTGCGATGATGTTCTCGATGGCTAACTTCTGCTCTTGAGCCTCTTTCTGCGTGTGTTCATTGGACAACACGGTTTCAGTCTGCTTTAAGCGGTCATCACAGACCTTTATCTTGCCGTCGAGTTCCGTTTTCTTCTTTTGTCCTTCCTGCTGTTCCTTTTCGATTTGCTCCACCTCCTCGTCGGTCAGTGTGTGGGGCTTCTCGGTTTCGTATTGTGCCTGAACGAGCGACTTCGCTTTCTGGGCTTTGTCGTAAAGACTTTTGATAGCCTCTCCATAGGCGGTGAAGTGCTCAGTATTGGTAAGTTGCTCGAGAATGGCCTCGCGCTCTTTCTTGTCGCCCGTGAGGAATTGGGCAAACTGTCCTTGAGCAAGCATGGCCATGCGCCCGAACTGCTCGAAGGTGAGACCCACAGCGTTGTGGATGGTGCTTGCCACCTGGTCTTTGGTCCAGTCGCCATTGCCGATGCGGACTTCCCAGACGGAATCCTTGTATCTCAACGGACGTAGACCCGTTTTCTTATCCGTATTACCTAACGACACCCCCAAGGTTAAGCGGGCATGATAGAGTTGACCGTCGTTTCCTTCGAAGACCACCTCACTGTAGCATTCGTCATGGGGTGAGATGCCTAGGCGGGTGTATTGCTCAATGTTGGTCACCTTGACTGTATCACCCTGGTCGTTGATGAATTCGTTTTTTTTGCGGTTGGCCACTCCAGCGGTTCGCGGTGTCTTCTTGTAGAGTGCCATTGATATGCCGTCAAGGATGACAGACTTGCCAGCTCCCGTGTCGCCCGCGATGAGGAAGATGGAAACCGGTTCACCTGTTATGGCGTCGTTCAGATCGTTTTCGAAGTCGAGGTCGGCGCGTTCTATGGAGGCGATATTGCGTAGATGCAGTTCTTTCAGTTTCATGATTAGGATTTTTTGTTTTTGTTCTCTTCTTTCGTTTGTTTCTCCTCCTGGAGTCGTTCAATCTCTGCCTTGACCTCCTCGAAAGCTTGGCGCACTTCATCCAAGTTGAGTCCGGGATATTTGTCGATGGTGCGCTCAATAAACTCCATGGGGTCGGTCATCTGTTGTAGTTCGGCCACCTCGAAGGTGTGCTCCTCCGTTACTTTCTCGTCATCACTTTGTCCAGTCCAGAGCATCTTCGGATTGTAGCGCCACTCATCGTTGTAGGAAAGCAGGGCGTCGTAGACTATCTGGCTGAAATTGGCGGGAAGGTCGGTGGCCTGGTCGAAGCGGAATCTGATGTAGCCTCGCTCGCTTTTGCCGACAAACTCGTTCATCGCCGACAAAGCGTCCTTGGCAGATGTGAACGAAGTATCGTCCGTCGGCAACACGTAGAAATGGCGCAGCTCGTCGATACGTAGCTGCCGGATGCTGACCTCGCCGTGATGCCGCTCTATTTCGACGACACTCACCGTGTGGGGATAGGCCTCGTCGCAACTGACGTGTAGTGCGCTGCCCGAATATCTCACCACGGGAGAAGGATAGCTGACGGTTTCTTTCATCGCATCCTCCTGATGGCCGATGGTCTGCGGTTTGTGGATATGCCCCAAAGCCAGATAGTCGAAACCACTGCCGAAAGATTCCGAGTCGAGCGTCTTCAGATGGCCAATCTCGAAGTCGTGACCCGTCACGTCGAGACCCGTCACAGCCTGATGCCCCATCATCACCACGGGCAGACCGCTGGTATTGTCGGCGGCCACTCGGTCGAGAATCGACTGGATGATTCGCCGGCGTTCGCCCGACATATAGGGCAACGCGACGATGTAGCCGCTCTTGAGTTTCACGATGAATCGGTCCTGCCACCCGTCGATGCTTTCCAGACTGTCGACGGCAGGCGGCACGCCTACAAGATAGGTATTAGCCAGTTTCCATACGGCATTGTCGGCCTGGATGCGCGACGCCGAGTCGTGGTTGCCGGCCGTGATGACGATGTACATGTCGGGACATTCGTGATGAAGGTTCACGAAATAGTCGGTGAAGGCTTTCTTCACCGTTGCCGATGGCTGTTGGATGTCGAAGACGTCTCCACTGACGACCAGTGCGTCGGGCTTTTCCTCCTTGCACCATTTTTCCAGCTGGTTGAAGAAATGTCGATGCTCGTCTGTCCGGTCGTAGTTCTGATAGATGATCTGCCCAAGATGCAGGTCTGCGGTATGTATTATTTTCATTTGAGTTAAATTTCATGCAAAGATAGTAAAATTTTCTCAGAATAAAGAAAGAATAGCAAAAAAATATTAGACCGCAAAGCAACTTAAAACGAAAGGCCGCGTTGATATGCAACGGACGACAAGGGGAATGTAGAGCCGAACAGGTGCCACCATATTATAATGCAATCGGTGCGTCTTCACGCGCCCATTGTCGAAGGACAAAAGTGTCATTTTTCCAACTGTTTGCGTTACCATTCTTAATTTGTATCAATTTTTGGACGAATTTCTTGCACACATTAGGGGTGTTTGTGCAATCTTTGACGCTTTTTTCATGAAAAAATTTGCACAATTCAATAAATATTCGTTCCTTTGCACCCGAATTTTTAAAGTAAAAAGATTTTTTATTAACATTTAAATTTTACAATTATGTCTGAAATTGAAAGCAAAGTAGTTGATATTATCGTCGATAAGCTTGGTGTTGATGCAGCTGAGGTTAAGCCCGAAGCAAGTTTCACAAACGACCTGGGTGCAGATTCACTTGACACCGTTGAGCTGATCATGGAGTTCGAGAAGGAGTTCAACATCTCTATTCCCGATGATAAGGCTGAAGGTATCGGCACCGTTGGCGACGCTATCAAGTACATTGAAGAAAACGCAAAATAAATTATCATTTTGAATGATGAAGAATGAAGAATGAAGAACCAGACGCTTGTCTGCGGCATTCTTCATTCTTCATTCTTCGTTTTATATCATTATTATGGAACTGAAAAGAGTAGTCGTAACAGGACTTGGTGCTGTGACGCCCGTAGGTCTGACGGTTGAGGAAACCTGGAAGAACCTGCTGGCTGGCGTCAGCGGAGCCGCTCCTATTACGCATTTTGACAGCTCTCTCTGCAAGACCCATTTTGCCTGCGAGGTGAAAAACCTGAACGTCACCGACTTCATCGACCGTAAGGAAGCCCGCAAACTGGACCGCTACACACAATTGGCGCTCATCAGTGCCATGCAGGGCGTAGAGGACAGCGGCATCGATCTTGAGACAGAAGACCTGAACCGCATCGGCGTCATCTATGGCGTGGGCATTGGCGGTATCAAGACCTTCGAGGACGAGGTGAGCTACTACGGACAGCATCAGGAGCAGGGACCGAAGTTCAGCCCCTTCTTCATTCCGAAGATGATCAGCGACATCGCCGCCGGTCACATCTCCATACATTTCGGCTTCCACGGCCCCAACTACACCACGACTTCAGCCTGCGCCTCTTCGAGCAACGCACTGGCCGACGCCTTCAACCAGATTCGTCTGGGCAAGGCCAACATCATCGTGGCTGGCGGTGCCGAGAGTGCCATCTGCATGTGTGGTGTAGGCGGATTCAACGCCATGAAGGCCCTGTCTACCCGCAACGACGATCCCGCCGGAGCCAGCCGCCCGTTCAGCGCCAGCCGCGACGGATTCATCATGGCCGAGGGCGCCGGATGCCTCATCCTGGAGGAGCTGGAGCACGCCAAGGCCCGCGGAGCGAAGATCTACGCCGAGATGGTGGGCGAGGGCACCAGTGCCGATGCCTATCACATCACCGCTTCCCACCCCGAAGGACTGGGTGCCAAGCTCGTGATGCAGGCCGCACTGAACGACGCTCAGCTGAAGCCCGAGGATATAGACTACATCAACGTGCACGGCACGTCGACCCACGTGGGCGACATCTCTGAGGCAAAGGCCATCAAGGAGGTGTTCGGCGATGCAGCCTACAAACTGAACATTTCGTCTACGAAGTCGATGACCGGACACCTGCTCGGTGCCGCCGGCGCCGTAGAGGCAATGGTTGCCGTGCTGTCGATTCAGAACGACATCATTCCGCCGACCATCAACCACGCCGACGACGACAAGGACGAGGAGATCGACTACAACCTCAATTTCACCTTCAACAAGGCTCAGAAACGCGAGGTGCGCGCTGCTATCAGCAACACGTTCGGCTTTGGCGGACACAACGCCTGCGTCGTGTTCAAGAAATTTTCCGACTAACACGGAGACGCAGCAGTCACTGCACTTCCATGTGAACGAAAAAAGATTTCAATATGCAGATTCTTGATCTAATCGACATCATAAAGCTCCCTTTCCGCAAGGAGAAGGAGCTTTATTTGTCTCTACGCGACATCATCGGGTTCTACCCACGCAACATCCACTACTACCAGCAGGCCCTCATGCATAAAAGCCTTGGACACAGGGAAAAGGGCAAGCCCGTGAACAACGAGCGGCTGGAGTTTCTGGGCGATGCCGTGCTCGACTCGGTGGTGGGCCACATTGTCTACCGTCACTTCCCCGGCAAGCGCGAAGGCTTTCTCACCAACACAAGGTCGAAGATTGTACAGCGCGAAACATTAGGCCGACTGGCGCAGGAGATGGGCATCAACCAGCTCATTATCAGCAACGGACGCAGTTCTTCGCACAACAGCTATATGGGCGGAAATGCGTTCGAGGCTCTGGTTGGAGCCATCTATCTGGACCGAGGCTACGATGCATGCATGCGATTCATGGAGAAACGCATCCTGAAGGAGATCATCAACATCGACAAGGTGGCATATAAGGAGGTGAACTTCAAGTCGAAACTCATCGAGTGGAGCCAGAAGAACAGAGTGAAACTCGACTTCAGACTCCTCAAGCAGGACAAAGACCAGAACGGCAGCCCAAGGTTCTACTATCAGGTGGTGCTCGAGGGAAAGGTGCTCGGAGAAAAGGGAGAGGGCTACAGCAAGAAGGAAGCACAGCAACAGGCATCGAAGCTCACGTTGCAGAAGCTGCGCAAGGAACCGCAGTTCATCGACCGCGTGTTCGGCGCCAAGACCGAGCGCACCAAGATGGAGGAGATGCCCACAATGGCCGTGCCCGACACCGAGGAGCAGCAAGTGGACTTCATCCAGGAGTCGGCACCCCACCCCATGCCCGAACAGAAGCAGAAGGCACGGAAGGCACAGACGGCCGAACGACTGGAACGCTTCGACGGTACCGACCCGAAGCCTGCACCCGAGAACAACAACGAGAAACCTCCGCGAACGAGAAAGAAAACCATGCTCGAAGAGGTTGACGAACTACACCTCGACGACATCACGGCCGAAGGCCCCTCGCGCGAAGACATCATCGCAGCGGCAGAGGCAGCAGCCTTCAAAGAGCCTTAAACAACAAAGACGGCGCACAGGAACGACAACCACCTGCGCGCCGTCTTTGTCGTTATACAACGCGCATCTATTGGTTGTGCGTTTTTTTTGTCAAAAATGTGTCATTTCCCAAAAGCAGTGTCAAAACAATGTCAATGCTGGTCAATGGACGTGTCACCTGTCATGCGCCGCTCGGTGGTGGCGGGAGTGAGAACCACTGGTCGAAACGCTGTTCAACATCCTCGGCATTCTTTTCGTAATTAACGTGAGTTCGTCGAAAACAACATCATATAAGACTTTTCCGAAAAAGACCTACCGACCTACCATCATACCCCTCAAACGCCTACAAATAAAGGTGACGTGTACTGAATAAGTTGACACTTTTGAAATCGAAAAAGTGTATCAGTATGCGACAAAATGGAGAAATGACAGACGAGAAAAGACTTGCATTATTGGATGAATTCTTGTTCTCAGGCAAGTCAAAAAAACGATTTGAGAAAGAAAAAGGCCTTTGGAATGGCTGTATCTCAAAATGGCTTCGTACCTTTGCAGCCGAAGGCAAACCTGTGTTGTCATCGCAGGCAGTTGTAACGGATATGAAGAAGGATCCAGACAAGCAAGAGCTGCTTCAGGAGATAGACCGTCTGAAGCAGGAGCTGCGCCTCAAGTCACTTGACCTGAAGCGC
>JAILAI010000278.1 GCA_024681705.1 Prevotella sp. | reverse complement strand
AAGCCGATAATACAAAATATTCCCCATTTATTATTAAATTTGGCAAATAAAAAACGACATTTCGCGCCCTTTTGCTTGTATCTCGAATTTTTTTAATAATTTTGCAGGCTATAATAACGCATGAGTTATATGAAAAAGATATTTTGTGGCCTGTTATTGGCTGTTGCGTGCTTGTCTGCAAATGCGCAAAGTGGTACTAACTCTCCATACTCTCAGTATGGTCTTGGTGTGCTTGCCGACCAGACGAGTGGATTCAACCGAGGCATGAATGGACTTGGTGTTGGCTTTCGTGAGCATAATCAGGTCAACTTCATCAACCCAGCATCATATAGTGCGATGGATTCGCTGACTTTTATCTTTGATGCAGGTGTGTCGGGCCAAATCACTAATTTCAATGAGAACGGGAAAAAGAAGAACGCAAAGAACGCCGACTTTGAGTATGCTGTTGCGGGTTTTCGCATGGCTCGCCATTTGGGCATGAGCTTTGGTGTTCTTCCCTTTACCAACGTCGGATACAATTATTCCACGAGTGCGGTGCTTGATGCCGACCAGACGGTTGGCTACATCAACCAATACAAAGGTTCGGGTGGTGTGCATCAGGTGTTTCTAGGTATGGGATGGGAACCTATCAGGCATCTTTCTTTAGGTTTCAATGCCTCTTATGTTTGGGGCGACCTCAATCGCTCCATCAGTAATGCCTACGACGAAGGCAGTGGAACAAGCTCCTCAAGCATCAACAGCTTGTCGAAGGTCTACTCGGCTTCAATACATAGCTATAAGCTGGATTTCGGTATTCAGTATCAGTTGCCTTTGGGAAAGAAGGACAACCTTGTCGTTGGTGCGACCTATAGTCCCGGTCATGGGCTGAATGCTTCTCCCGAATGCACGGTAACCAGTGTGAATCCGATAACGAGTGTGACGAATCCGACCACTTATCCCATCGAGGATGCGTTGGAACTTCCTAACATGATGTCGGCAGGTATCATGTTCAACCACAACAACCAGTTGAAACTTGGCGTCGATTATAGTCTTCAGCAATGGAGCAAGACGAAGTTCCCCGTCTATAAGGTGCAGAACAACGTGCCTGCTTATGTCCTGAGCGATGATTATTTTTCCGATCGTCATAAGATAACGATTGGTGGTGAGTATGGACGTGGCGAGATGGTTCGTGGATTCTTCAATCGTCTTCGCTATCGTGCTGGTGTTTCCTATGCAACGCCCTATGTGAAGATCAATGGTGCCGATGGTCCTAAGGAATTATCTGTAAGCGCAGGCTTTGGCATTCCCATTGTCAACGCCATCAACAACCGTTCTATTCTCAACATCTCTGCTCAGTGGGGACGCATGTCGGGAGATGGTCTCATTACGGAGAACACATTCCGCATCAACATTGGCATCACCTTCAACGAGCGTTGGTTCATGAAGTGGAAGGTTGAGTAAGGTTTTCTGAAAAGAAATGTCGTAATGAGAAGACGTGTTAGCCTCTATCTTTTGGCCATTCCGCTTCTTTGTTTCGTAGCAGCTGGTTGCAATGAGGCGAAGGAGCACACCGCACCCGCCATCTATCCGAAAGATTCGGCGTCGGTTATGACCTCTTGGGGAGTCAACACGCTCATCAGCGACTCGGGAGTCATCAAGTATCGCGTGGTAACCGAGAAATGGGAGGTCAATCAAATAAAGAATCCATCACGTTGGATTTTCGAGAAAGGACTGTTCCTTGAACAATTCGACGAAAAGTTCCACATCGAAGCCTATATACAGGCGGACACTGCTTTCTATTTCGACCAGAAAAAGCTATGGGAGCTTCATGGTAGGGTGAAGGTTCGCACAAAGGATGGACTTCGCTTCACAAGCGAGGAGTTGTTCTGGGATCAGATCAGTCATGAGTTCTATAGCAACAAATTCTCACGCGTTGTCACCCCGACGCGCGAAATGCAAGGGTCCTATTTCCTCAGCAATGAAGACATGACACATTACACCGTGACAAACACCAAGGGTTCGTTCGTCAAAGGCAAAAGTGGATTGGGAACCAACGAGGGCGATACCATTCTTTCTGCACCTGATAGCGTGAAGGAGATGAAGCGCCAACCCACCTATTCAAAACCCAGGACGTCAAACTAAAATCAAAACATAAAGCAAATATAAATGTCTGAAATAGACTTACCTTTGATAGTTGGCATTCTCGTCACGATGCTGTTTTCCGGATTCTTTTCCGGTATGGAGATAGCTTTCGTGTCGAGCAATCGCTTGCAAGCTGAGGTCGATCGCGACAAGCAAGGCATCGCTCGACTTCCTCTGAAGGTTTTCTATAGTCATCCGAATAACTTTGTCAGCACCATGCTTGTTGGCAACAACATCGTGCTGGTCGTATATGGCATCTTGATAGCAATCCTCTTTGACAATACCATTTTCCGAGGGCTTGACGATGCGCTGACCGTTACACTCGACACCATTCTCAGCACCATAATCATTCTTTTTACGGGTGAGTTCCTTCCGAAGATATTGTTCAAGTCAAACCCAAACCGCATGCTGACAATCTTCGCTTTCCCTGCTTACATTCTCTATATCATTCTTTGGCCAATCTCTCGCTTCAGCACGTTCCTTTCGAGAATATTGCTTAGAATTGTTGGCGTGAAGATTCCAAAGGAGGAGCAGGACGAGGAGTTCTCGAAAGTCGACCTCGACTATCTTGTGCAATCGAGCATCGACAACGCAAAGAACGATGATGATATTGAGGAAGAGGTGAAGATTTTCCAGAATGCGCTCGATTTTGCCGATTGTAAAGTGCGCGATTGCATGGTGCCTCGAACGGAGATTTGTGCCGTTGAGGAGAATTGCGAGATGGATGAACTGATGTCGGTGTTCGTTGAAAACGGAAAGTCGAAAATCATCGTTTTCCACGAAGACATCGACCATATTGTTGGATATGTGCATTCTTCTGAAATGTTCAGGGTCGACAAGGATAGTTTCCGTTTGGCCGACCACATACAGAAAATGCCTTATGTGCCTGAGACAATGACCGCTCGTCGCCTTATGCAGACGTTCTTGCAACAGAAAAAATCGCTTGCTGTAGTGGTCGATGAGTTCGGTGGAACCAGTGGAATCGTGTCGCTCGAAGATATTGTCGAAGAGATATTTGGCGAGATAGAAGACGAACACGACAATTCGAGTTATACGGCTAAGAAAGTGGGCGAGAACGAATATGTGCTCTCAGCCCGACTCGAGATAGATAAAGTGAACGAAATGTTCGATCTGGAACTGCCAGAAAGTGAAGAGTATATGACCGTCGGCGGACTCATACTTCATGAATTTCAGAGCTTCCCGAAGCTCAACGAAATTGTGCATATTGGGCACTTTGAGTTCAAGATTATAAAGAATACAATGACCAAAATAGAGCTCGTAAGGCTGAAAGTGGGCAAATAAAACAACTTTTCCCAACTTTTTTGCCGTTAATTACTTTATTTTTTGTACTTTTGTGCCGTTTTAGGCGAAAATGCAAAAATAAAGCCTAAGCAGACTCCCCCCTAAAGGGGGAACTAAGGGGCTCTCTCGCAGGCTTCTCGTTATTTCTCAAGAACGACGAGATACCTATCGAGCCGAGTTCTCGTTTGATGCGTTTTGGAACTCACTGATTTTCATGAAAAGGTCAGTTGATACCACGAAAGCATCGTGTTCTTCCTAAGTCATCATTGACAAAGGGAGATGAAAACAGAAAATTTAATAATAATAAAAACAATAGAAAAATGGCAGCAATTGGAAAAATTAGAAGCTGGGGTCCCTTACTCGTTGGAGTAATTGGCTTGGCCCTTTTCGCATTCATCGCTGAGGAGCTGTTCCGTTCGTGCGATAGCATGAAAAATCAGGAGCGTCAGCAAATCGGTGAAGTGTTAGGTAAGAAAATCGATTACCAGGAGTATCAGAAGCTCTTCGACGAGTATCAGGATGTCATCAAGATGACTCAGGGCACTGATAACCTTACCGACGAGCAGTCGAACCAGGTGAAGGACATGGTTTGGAATCAGTATGTACAGACTGTTCTCATCGCTGATGAGGCAGAGAAACTTGGACTTACTGTTACCGACGATGAGATGATGAACATTCTGAAGCAGGGTACTAACCCCGTGCTGATGAACACACCGTTCGTAAACGAGAAGACTGGTCGTTTCGATATCGCTCTTCTTCAGCGTTTCCGCAACGAATACAAAACGGCATCTCAGCAGGGTCAGGTTGCCGATCAGTATCGTAGCATCAATAACTATTGGTCATTCATCGAGAAGAATCTGCGCCAGCAGACTCTGGCTCAGAAGTATCAGGCTCTTCTTGGTGCTTGCTTCCTCTCTAATCCTGTATCGGCAAAGGCTGCATTCCAGGCAGAGAATGAGGAGAGTAACATCGAGCTTGCTTCAATCGCTTATACAACAATCAAGGACGACCAGGTTAAGGTTTCAGATGCTGACCTGAAGGCCAAGTATGACGAGCAGAAGATTCGTTTCCATCAGCTCAACGAGACACGCGACATCAAGTTCGTTACACTGAAGGTTCAGGCTTCTCAGACAGACCGTGCTAAGATTGATGCCGACATCAAGACTTTCACAGCTCAGCTTACCGAAGCTGCTGATCCCACAGAAGTGATTCGTAAGAGCGGTTCTGTTATCAACTATATTGGTATTCCTCAGACAAAGGCTGCATTCCCCATAGACATCGCTTCGAAGCTCGATTCTATGGCCGTTGGTTCAACCTCTGCTCCCGTTGTTAATTCAAACGACAACACCATCAATGTTATCAAGCTTATTGCTAAGCAGCAGTTGCCCGACTCTGTTGAGTTCCGCGCTATCACTGTAGCTGGTGCCGATATTGCAGCTGTTCGCAAGTCTGCCGACAGCATCTACACTGCTCTTCAGGGTGGTGCTGACTTCGAGGCCGTTGCTAAGAACTACGGACAGACAGGTGCTAAGAACTGGATTACCAGCGCTCAGTATCAGACAAGTTCTTCTAGCGATAAGGACACACGCGCTTACATCGAAGCTCTCAACACTTCTGATGTGAATGCTCTGAAGAATCTGCAACTTTCGAATGCAAACCTTGTGCTTCAGGTTACTGCTCGTCGTGCAATGACCGATAAGTATACGGCAGCTGTTATCAAGAAGCCCATCACTTTCTCTAACGAAACCTATAATGCAGCTTACAACAAGTTCTCTCAGTATGTAAGCGAAAACCAGACACTTGAAGGTCTTGAGAAGAATGCAAAGAAGTATGGTTACACCGTCGAGGAACTGAGCAATGTTCAGAACAACGCGCACTACATTAATAATATTCATGGAACTCGCGATGCTCTCAAATGGCTCTTCGAAGCTAAGGCCGGTGATGTTTCTCCGCTTTATGAGTGTGGTGAAAACGATCAGTTGCTCGTTCTCGCTTGCAAGAACATCAACGAAAAAGGATATCTGCCTTATACCAACGAGCAGGTTAATTCCTATCTCAAAACTGAGGTCATTAAGGACAAGAAGGCTGAACAGATTATGGCAAAGCTGAAGGGTGTAAACTCTCTCGATGCAGCTCGCAAGCAGGGTGCTATTGTTACTGATGTTCCGCAGGTTACCTTTGCAGCTCCCGTTTATGTGCAGTCAACTGGTGCCAGCGAGCCCGCTCTTTGCGGTGCTGTAGCAGCAACGAAGGCTGGCGCTTTCAGCAAATCACCTGTTAAGGGAAATGGCGGTGTTTACCTCTTCTCGGTGAAGAGTCGTAACATGCGTGAAGGTGCAAAGTTCGATGAAAAGGCTCAGGAGAAGCAGTTGCAGCAGCGTTCTGCTCAGCGTGCAATGCAGATGTCGATGCAGCAGCTCTACGAGAATGCTGAAATCGTTGATAACCGCTACCTCTTCTTCTAAGCATAATAGTTTAGAGTTTAATCGTCAAAGGGTGTACACTGATTCAAGTGTGCACCCTTTGATTCTTTAAGCTACTTATATTTGATCTGTCCGATTGCTTTGATCAATCTGGATTTGGTAAATCAGGATATAACAAGTCTAATAGAAGGGTGGGTAGTTTGTTTTAATACACAAAAAAACCGCTGACTCTATCGAGCCAGCGGCATTCTCTCTTTTTCTGTTCAAGCTAAAGCTATTACTTTACGCTGTCAGCGGGAGCAGCTGTAGTGTCAGCGGGAGCAGCTGTAGTGTCAGCAGCAGCAGTAGTGTCAACAACCTCAACTGCGGGCTCTTCAACGGGAGCTTCTACCTTCTTCTGATCATTGCAAGATGCGAATGAAATAGCTGCGAAAGCTACGAACATCAAAACTAACTTTTTCATTTTCTTTGCTTTTTTAAATCTGTAAAACAATCATTTGTTTATTAAAACGATGCAAAGGTAAGCATTTTTTCAATACGTTGTTCTTTTTTTTGCGTTTTTTTTTAGTCTAAAATGTAACTTTTTTACAAGTAACTGATAATCAGTGCTTTACAAACTGTTAATTTGAGTTAATGACTTGAGCGTTTTTAGAAATTGCTTAAATTTAGGCTTTGTGTGCACGATAACAAACAAAAATTGATGACGTTTTTTTTTGATTTGTCGGCGGATTAGAGTAACTTTGCAGCATAATATAATAATGTATGATAGACAGCAGTGCTTTTCAGGGCAAGACAGCCGCTTATCTGACTCTTGGATGCAAACTCAATTTCTCTGAAACCTCGACATTTGGAAGAATGCTCGAGGAAATGGGAGTGCGCACCGTACAGAAAGGTGAGCATGCTGATATCTGCCTGATAAATACTTGCTCAGTAACTGAGGTGGCCGATCGTAAATGTCGTCAGGCAATTCATCGGATGGTCAGAGAGCATCCTGGCGCCTTTGTAGTTGTTACGGGATGCTATGCACAATTGGAGGCTCAAGAAGTTTGTCAGATTGAAGGCGTCGATTTGGTGCTTGGCAGTAACGAGAAGGCTTCTTTGATTCAGTATCTTAGTGATGCTTGGTCTTCTAAAATGAACCGCGAAGAGGATAGTGGTGCTCTACATTTGTGTCACAGAGTTGAAAAGACGAAGGACATCAAGACCTTTGCCCCCAGTTGTTCACGTGGTAACCGCACTCGATTCTTCCTGAAGGTACAAGATGGATGCGATTATTTCTGCACCTATTGTACCATTCCCTACGCTCGCGGTTTCAGCCGTAATCCCACTATAGATTCTCTGGTCGAACAAGCGCGCCAGGCAGCTGCAGAAGGAGGAAAGGAGATTGTCCTGACGGGCGTGAACATTGGAACTTTTGGAAAGTCGACAGGCGAGAGTTTTCTCGACTTGGTGAAAAGACTTGATGAGGTGGAAGGCATCAGTCGATATCGCATCAGTAGTTTGGAACCAGATCTCTTGACCGATGAACTAATCGCTTATTGTGCGAATAGTCGCGCGTTCATGCCCCATTTTCATATACCATTGCAAAGTGGCAGCGACGAGGTGCTGAAACTGATGCATCGTCGTTACGACAAGGCTTTGTTTGCCCATAAGATTTCGCTCATCCGTGAAATGATGCCCGATGCTTTTATCGGAGTGGATGTGATGGTGGGAACGCGAGGCGAACGTCCTGAGTTGTTTGAGGAGTGTTACGACTTTCTGAACAATCTCGAGGTTACCCAACTTCATGTGTTTCCTTATTCAGAGCGTCCGGGAACGGCTGCATTGAAGATTCCTTTGGTGGTCAGCGATGCAGAGAAGAAAAGGCGAAGCAAGCGATTGCTGGATCTTTCTGATGAAAAAACTCATGCTTTCTATGCCCGTCATATAGGAACGGAGGCCGAGGTGCTGTTTGAGAAATCTACACGTGGAAGAGCCATTCATGGCTTCACGCGCAACTATATCCGCGCAGAATTAAGTATGAAAGATGCCAAGAACGACTATGACAATCAGTTGGTGCGAGTACGATTAGGGGCGTTTAATCATGATCATACAGCCTTGAAGGCCACAATTATATAGTATGGAAAAGGTTGCAATCGTCATACTGAACTGGAATGGGCAAAAGATGATGGAACGCTATTTGCCAACAGTGCTCGAACACTCGCGCTACGATGCCGTTACCTATGTGGCTGACAATGCTTCGACCGACGGCTCACTCGACTGGCTTTCTACCCATCATCCGGAAGTGAAAACCATTCCTTTGGACAAGAACTGGGGGTTTGCTGAAGGCTATAATAAAGCTTTAGCTCAGGTCGATGCAGAGTATTTCGTGTTGTTGAACAGCGATGTAGAAGTGACGCCTCATTGGTTGGAACCGCTCATCGACTATATGGACAACAACGCTGATGTGGCAGCCTGTCAGCCGAAATTGCTATCTGTGGCCAATAAGAAAGCATTCGAGTATGCAGGAGCCTGTGGCGGTTTCATCGACCGTTACGGCTATCCCTTCTGTCGCGGACGTATTTTCGAAACCGTTGAGGACGATCATGGGCAATACGACAACGTGTCGGATGTGCTTTGGGCTACAGGTGCTTGCCTGATGATTCGTAGTCGTGATTATGCTGATGTAGGTGGTCTTGACGCCCGTTTCTTTGCTCATAGCGAAGAGATAGATCTTTGTTGGCGACTACGTCTGAGAGGACGTCGTGTGGTTTGCGTTCCAAGCAGTCAGGTGTTTCATGTAGGTGGAGGAACCTTGCCAAAGGGGAACCCGATGAAGACCTATCTGAATTTCCGCAATAATCTGACGATGCTTTACAAAAATCTTCCCGATAGAGAATTGAAGTCTGTCATGCGAATGCGTTGGTTTCTCGACTATGTAGCTGCTTTCCAAATGCTTTTGCTTCAAGGAAACTGGGGAGATTTCAAGGCCGTTCTAAAAGCGCGTCGCGATTTCAAGCGTTGGAAGCATGATTTCGACGATGCAAGAAAAGTCCACTCGCAAGTTGGTGAGGTTTCTATTCCGGAGCGCACTGACTACAGCATCCTCTGGAAGTATCACGTGAGGGGAAAGAAACGTTTTTCCGATTTATAACCTTATTAATATATATAGATGATGAGAAAGAACAAGATAAAAGCGCTTCTGTGCGCTATGTTGATGATGTGCATTAGTCAGCCTGTGGCGGCTCAGCACAAGAGAGAATTTCGTGGTGCTTGGATTCAGGCAGTAAACGGGCAGTGGATTGGAATGGGAACCAACCAGATGAAGGAGACTTTGACCTATCAGCTCAACGAATTGCAGAAAGATGGTGTCAACGCCATTATCTTTCAGGTGCGCCCCGAATGCGATGCTCTCTACCAGAGCCGCCTTGAGCCTTGGAGTCGTTTCCTGACGGGTCGTCAAGGTGCAGCCCCATCTCCCTATTGGGATCCGTTGGCTTGGATGGTTGACGAATGTCACAAGCGAGGTATGGAACTACACGCTTGGATCAATCCTTATCGTGCGAAGACGAAGACCACGAAGGAGATTGCGGTCAACCATGTGGCGAACCAGCATCCCGACTGGGTGTTCAACTACGACGGACAGCTCATCCTGAATCCAGGAATCGCCGCTTGTCGCGACTACATCTGTCATGTGACGGGCGACATCCTTCGTCGCTACGACGTTGATGGCCTTCACATCGACGACTATTTCTATCCCTATCCTGTCAGCGGTTTGCCCATTCCCGACGATCTCCAATACCAGCAGCACAACAATGGCATTCGTGATCGGGGCGATTGGCGTCGTGACAATGTGAACGTCTTCATCAAGCAACTTTGCGATACGATTCATGCCGTGAAACCTTGGGTGAAGTTTGGCGTCTCTCCATTTGGCATCTATCGTAACAAGCGCAGCTCGCAAATCGGAAGCCAGACGAATGGCCTTCAGAACTACGACGACCTCTATGCCGATGTACTCATGTGGGTGAACAACGGGTGGATTGACTATCTGGTGCCGCAACTCTATTGGGAGATTGGCCATAAGGCGGCCGACTATAAAGAGCTGATTGGCTGGTGGAATCATTATGCCAGCAAGCGTCCGCTCTTCATCGGAGAGGATGTGGAGCGAACGGTCAAGAACAAAGATCCGCAGAATCCCTCACAACATCAGCTTCCGGCCAAGATGCGGTTGCACGATCAGAATCCCAATGTGAGCGGAACCGTATTGTGGTATGCGAAGGCAGCCGTCGACAATGTGGGAAACTACGGCACGTTGCTTCGTCAGAACTATTGGCGTTATCCCGCTTTGCAACCCCTCATGCCCTTCATCGACGGCAAGGCACCAAAGAAGGTGCGTTCGCCCAAGGTCATCAACACCGATGATGGTCCTGTGCTCTTCTGGAAACCTTCTCGTGGGAATGGATGGAAGGACGAATCCGTTCGCTACGTCGTCTATCGCTTTGCTCGTGGTGAAAAGGTGAACCTCGACGACCCCTCGCACATCATGTGTGTAACGCCAAACACCTTCTACCGCTTGCCCTCCACCTCGCAGAAGAGTGTCTATGTGGTTACGGCCCTCGACAGGATGAGCAACGAAAGCAAAGGAAAGAAGCGAAAGTATTAAGCATTTGGCGAAAAAACGTGACTATTTGTTACGTTTTTCGTCATTTTACAACACATCAGATAGGCAGCTTTAACCCGAAACGGAAAGAAAAACCCGCTTTTCTTTTGTGGTTTGCTTGCTTATTCGTACCTTTGCACCATCGTTCAATAGGATATATATATAATAAGGTGTGCTTTTGATTTGTTGAAGAGCAGTCGGCACATTCCATTTTACACTTTTCACTTTAGTTAGAATATGGCACATAACATATTTCGCGGATTGGGCATAGCGCTGATAACGCCTTTCACAGAGAGTGGGGACGTCGACTACATGGCGCTGAAGCGTCTGCTTACATATCAGATAGACAATGGCGCCGATTTCTTTTGTATTTTGGCGACAACTGGCGAGACGCCCACCCTTACTGCCGACGAGAAGAAGCGCATCAAGGAAATGGTTGTCGACATCGTTGGTGGTCGATTGCCCATTCTCATGGGATGTGGAGGCAACAACACCGCTGCCGTTGTGGAGGAACTGAAGACGGGCGATTTCAAGGGCATCGATGGTGTCCTGAGTGTCTGCCCCTACTATAACAAGCCTTCTCAAGAGGGACTTTATCAGCATTTCAAAGCTATAGCCGCAGCCACCTCTCTTCCCGTTGTGCTTTACAACGTTCCTGGTCGTACGGGCATCAATCTGAAAGCCGAAACGACCGTTCGTCTGGCCCGCGATTGCGACAATATCGTTGCCATTAAGGAGGCTAGCGGAAGTTTGGAGCAGGTCGACGAAATCATCAAGAACAAACCTCAGGACTTTGCCGTCATCAGTGGCGACGATGCGCTCACTTATCCTATGGTGGCGTGTGGTGCTGAGGGAGTTATCTCGGTCATTGGAAACGCTTTGCCGCGAGAGTTCTCAAAGATGATCCGCTTGGAGAAACGCGGTGAGTTCGAGGGTGCACTGAAGATTCACCATCGCTTCACCGACCTGTTTAGCTTGCTTTTCGTCGACGGTAACCCCGCTGGCGTAAAGGCTGTGCTCCACGAGATGGGATTCATCGATAACGTGCTTCGTCTGCCTCTGGTGCCCACGCGCCTCACTACGCTGAAGAAGATTTCAGACATTCTGAAAGAATTAAAGATATAGTTTTATTTCCCCTGATTCCTCGATGAACAGTAGGAGAGGGGAGCCGTTTTTAAAAACACCGATAACTTGGAAGAACGCAGAGTCATACATGAGATTACGCCGCTGATGGGCAAGGATGTGCTCTATATTGCGGACAGGCATAAGAAAGAGTTCACTTATCCCATACACAATCATGAGGTGTACGAGTTGAACTTTGTAGAGCATGCTGCCGGCGTACGTCGCATTGTCGGCGACAGCAACGAGGTGATTGGTGAATACGACCTTGTGCTCATCACGAGTCCCGACCTCGAGCACGTGTGGGAGCAGAACAATTGTCAGAGCGAAGACATCCGTGAGATCACCGTTCAGTTCGATTTGAACTTGGGCGAGGACACCCTTTTCGGTCGCACCCCGTTTCTCCCATTGCGCAAGATGATGGACGAAGCCCGCAAAGGTCTTTGCTTCCCGTTGTCGGCTATCATGCGTGTCTACAAGGAACTCGATACACTGAGTCAGGTGGAAGATGGTTTCTATGCGGTTATGCAATTCCTCACCATTCTCTACGAATTGGCAAAATGCGAGGGAGCCCGCCCGTTGGCTACCAGCAGCTACGCCAAGATTGCCGTTCAGGATGACTCGCGCCGTATTCTGAAAGTGAAGAACTTCATCTCGAAGAACTACACCGAAGAATTGCGTCTGCCGCAACTCGCTGAGATTGCAGGTATGAGTCCCAGCGCCTTCAGTCGTTTCTTCAAACTCCACACAGGTCGCAATCTCTCCGACTATATCATCGACATTCGTCTGGGTTATGCTGCTCGCATGCTCGTCGATACGTCGCGAAGCATTTCCGAGATCAGTTTCCAATGTGGTTTCAACAACCTTTCCAACTTCAATCGTATTTTCAAACGCAAGAAAGGTTGTGCTCCTTCTGAGTTCCGCGAGAACTATCACAAAACACGCATCGTGGTTTAAGCCTTCGATTCGAACCAACTTTTGTTTACAGAAAACCCCCAATCGCCCAACGGTTGAATTGTGGAAAGATAAAGCCGCACTCGTCATCTCGACGGATGCGGCTAACCATAATTAACGAGAGAGTCTTCTTATGAAAGACTCCTGAGGTGCAAAGTTACATCATAATCTCATCAGTTCTCTAAGCGTAGAGGATAAACTGAGCAGCTTCGTGCAAGGTCTGAAAATAGTTTCAGAAAGTTGCATAAACATTGCACCAATAAACATTAAACGAGATTGAGGTTATTTTTTTATTGTGAAAGAATTGAGATTGCTGAAAAATGTGTATCTTTGCAAACAATCTTAATGACATTAAACTCCATTCACATGAAAAAAATAATGCTTCTTTTAATATGTCTTTGTCTTGGTCAATCTGCTTTGGCGCAGGAGAAACCAAAGCGCAAGAAGGTGGCCGTCGTGTTGAGTGGTGGCGGAGCCAAGGGTATGGCCCATATCGGTGTGTTGAAAGTTTTAGAGCGTGCGGGCATTCCCGTTGATATCATCACAGGTACAAGCATGGGTAGCATCATCGGCGGATTATATGCTTGCGGTCGCGATGCTGCCTATCTCGACTCAATCGTGCGAGCTCAGGATTGGGGCTACGTGTTGTCCGACCACGAAGACCTGAGCCATCAGAGCCTCAGTGAGCGCGAGAAGCGCAACACCTATTTCCTGACGACTAGTCTCAACCTTGAGAAGAAAACCGTCGACTCTGATGGTGGCTTCATCATTGGCAAGAACATCTACACGTTGTTCAACGCGCTCACGGCCCCTTACAACGACTCCATCGACTTCAACAAACTCCCCATTCCCTTCGCATGTGTCGCTACAAACATTGTCGACAACAGCGAGTACGATTTCCATAGCGGAGTGCTGAGCACAGCCATGCGAGCCAGTATGTCCATTCCCGGTGCATTCTCGCCCGTTAGAATGGGCGACAAGGTGTTGGTGGATGGTGGCTTGCGCAACAACTTCCCCGCCGACATCGCGCGTGAGATGGGAGCCGACTACATCATCGGTGTCACCGTTCAGGGGAAGGCGAAGACAGCCGACGAACTGGCGTCTACATCGGCCATCTTGTCGCAGATTGTTGACGTGAACTGTAAGAACAAATACGAGGAAAACCTCGCCATCACCGACATCCCCATTCGTGTGAACACCAGCGGCTATGGTTCGGCGTCGTTCAACAATGTGGCCATCGACACGCTGATACGAAGGGGTGAGGAAGCCGCAATGGAGCATTGGGACGACATCGTGAAGCTGAGGGAGAAGCTGGGCATTGCTGCGCCGTCAAGCGCCAGGCACGGTTTGAAGCCGCGCATGATGGTCATCCGTCAGCCGTTGCTTTCTTCTACCAAGTACAAGATTGGCGAGCTGGTGTTCGAGAACATGACGCCAAGCGACGAGCATTTCATCCGCTCAAAGTTCAAGCTGAATGAGGGCGACAGCATCGATGCGAACCGCGCCGATTTGGCAACCACCTCCATGCGTCTCGACCTTTTCTACAAGAGTGCCAACTTCATGATTACCAACAATGCCGTGAACGAACCCAATGGCGAGAAAAGCGCAAAGGTCGTGTTTGTGGCTGGACCGAAGAAGACCAACGAAGTTTATCTGGGAATCAGGTTCGACCGCGAGGAGATGGTGGCTCTGCAAGCCAATGTGGCCTTCCCGTTGCGCACCAAGTTGCCCACCGAGCTCGACTTCACGCTGCGTCTGGGAAAGCGCATCATGGGACGTGTGGATTTCGAGTTCCACCCCACGAGTGTCATTCGTCCGACAATCTCGTATGTGTATCGCCACAACGACATCAACCTCTACGAATATGGCGACCGAAGCTACAACATAACCTATAATCAGCATTCGGTGCGTGCGTATCCGGTGAACTTCAACGTGCGCAACTTCAACGTGAGTCTTGGTGCCGAGTGGAACTATTATAACTTCCAGAATCTGCTGGTCGACCGCAAACCCGAGCATCAGGTGGAGCAACCCGACAACTTGCATCTCTTCAGCTATCACGGAGTCATCAACTACAATAGCGAGAACGAATGGTATTTCCCCCGTAAAGGTGCAAAGTTCAACGCGAAGTACTCCTACTACACCGACAACTTCGTGACGCTGAAAGACCATTCGGGCATCAGTGAGGTAAGCGCCATGTGGCGAATGTCGTTCCCCGTGGGTAGCTTCTTCACCTTCCAGCCTATGCTCTACGGAAGGTTGCTGATGGGCTCGGCGCCTCCCTTCATCATCAGCAATTCCATCGGTGGCGAGTGGTTTGGTCACTACGTCGAACAGCAAGTGCCCTTTGCCGGTATTGGTTACATGGAGCAAGCGTGGGACAAACTCGTTGCCATGCAGCTGAAGGGACAGTTCAACCTCACGCAGAACAACATCATCCTGCTTCGTTTCGCGGCTGGCCAGAATGCTGACAAATTCAGTCAGTTGCTTGATCACAGCACGATGCTGGGTACGTCGGTGAGCTATTACTACAACACCCCGTTCGGTCCCCTGGGAGCCACTTTGGGCTATTGCAACATCACCGAGAAGATGTCGTTCAACGTGAACCTTGGCTTCGTGTTCTAAATGCGTTTCGTCTTCCAAAAAATGGTCAGGCGATCAGTTTACAGGATAGGGATATTTAAGAAAACAATCATGAAAAAAGAAAATATGTGGAACAAAGCAATGATTATCGCGAAGCGAACAAGCCTTTTCTTCGCCACAATGTGTCTGACGGTCTTATTGTCGTCGTGTAGAAAAGCTGTCGACATCGAGCAGCAGGTAGACGAACTCTACGACCGAATGTCGCAGGAAGAGCGCATCGCTCAGCTGAGAAGCATGTTTATGGACGACCTGTTCGACGAGAAGGGACAGTTGGACACCGCAAAATGTCGGCAGCTGATACCCAACGGTATCGGACACTTCTCCCAGTTCGCCATGCAGCAGCCGAGAGACCCCAACGTCATTCGCGACCGTGTGGCGGCTGTTCAGAATTGGCTCATACACAACACGCCCAATGGCATTCCCGCCCTTTGTCACGAGGAGGTCTTGTCGGGCGTTAACACCAAGGGAGCCACCATCTACCCGCAACAGATTGGTCAGGCTTGTTCGTTCAACCCCGTATTGGCCGAGCAGAAAACGTTGCAGACGGGCATTGCCTTGCGAAAGATTGGCGGCATCTTGTCGCTTTCACCGATGGTCGACGTCTGCCGCAATCCCAGCTTCAACCGCCTGGAGGAATCGTACGGCGAAGACGGCTATCTGTCGGCGGTGATGGGCGTGGCCTTTGTCAAAGGTCTTCAGCAGGGTGATCTGAAGAAGGGTGTCGGTGCTTGTTCGAAGCATTATCTTGGCTATGGCGGAGGTGGCGATGCCGACGAGAAAGAACTCATGGAAGAGATTCTGTTGCCCCACGAGGCAATGATTCGCGAAGCGGGAAGCCGAGTGCTCATGCCTGGCTATCATGCCGTTCACGGCACCAATTGCGTGGCCAATGGCGAAATCCTGCAAGACATTCTTCGCAGCTATCTGGGCTTCGACGGAATGGTTGTCAGCGACTATACCGCCATCGACCAGATTCCCGAATTACCCGACACGTTGCAAAAGGCTGCTGCGGCCATCAATGGCGGTTGCGATGTCGATTTCCCCTCGGGCACCAACTTCCAGCTCTTGCAAAGAGCCATCGACGAGCATCTGGTGAAGCCAGAGACGCTTGAGCGCGCCGTGAAGAACGTGCTGCGCCATAAGTTCCGCGCGGGTTTGTTCGACAAGAACCCTTATCTCTATAGCAAGGAGACCATCACGCTCGACACCCCCGAGGAGCGCCAGACAGCCTACGAGATTGCAACGCAATCGGTGGTGCTCCTGGAGAACAACGGAACGCTCCCTCTCAAGCAGGGTCAGAAGATTCTTCTCACTGGTCCCAACGCCAACACCATGTGGGCTATGTGCGGCGACTACACCTATCCCGCGATGTCTTATTTCTGGAAGATGGAAGAGAAACCCCTCGACCTTCCCCATGTGGTGGGATTGCTTGAGGGTATGAAAAACCATAAGCCCGAAGGCACCAACATCCTCTATTCGCGTGGTTGCGATTGGACCGAAGAGATTGAGACGAAATATGCCGAGGGTGGCGATGAGCGCGCCTGGGAGTTCGCACTCTTGCACCGCAAGGTCGACTCTGGCGAGAAGGCCGACAAGGCCGAAGCCCTCCGCATGGCTCAGCAGAGCGACGTGATTGTAGCTGCCGTTGGCGAGAATGTGATGCTCTGCGGCGAGAACCGCGACCGTCAGGGATTGCGCTTGCCGGGTAAGCAGGAGCAGTACGTCGAGGAGTTGTTGGCCACGGGAAAACCTGTGGTGCTCGTCGTCTTTGGCGGTCGTGCGCAAGTCATCTCCTCCATCGCCAAGCGTTGTGCAGCCGTCATTCAGGCTTGGTATCCGGGCGAGGAAGGTGGTAACGCCGTTGCCGATATTCTCTACGGCAAGGTGTCGCCCTCGGGAAAACTCTCTGTCAGCTATCCGAAGACCGAGCTCTACGAACCCCTCTGCTACAACACCAGCACGGAGCCCGACGAGCGCGTGGAGTGGCCTTTCGGCTACGGATTGAGCTACTCGAAGTTCGTATACGCCAACCTGAAGGTGGAGGGCGATTTCCTGACGACGTCGCCAAGCGTTACCCTGTCGTTCGAAGTGAAGAACGTCGGCAATGTCGACGCCGATGAGATTGCGCAGATCTATCTCTCGCCCGCCAAGGCCGACCAGCCGTTGCGTCCCATTCAGTTGCAAGGCTTTGCCCGCGTCTCGTTGAAGAGTGGCGAGAGCAAGACCGTGAAGGTGAAGCTCCACACCGAGCAGTTCGGATTCTACAGCCACGAAGGCAAGCGCCAGTGGAACGTTCATCCGGGCTCGTTTGTTGTGAAGGTGGGCGCCTCGTCGACCGACATCCGTCTGCTGCAGGAAATAGCCTTGAAGGGCGAACCCGTAGCAAAACCGCTGAGAGAGC
>JAILAI010000274.1 GCA_024681705.1 Prevotella sp. | reverse complement strand
AAACCACTCGTTTCCACGAGTGCCAACATCAGCGGGCAGCCAGCAGCGCAAAACTATCGCGATATTGCCCACGAACTGCTTGAAGCCGTAGACTACGTGTGTTTCTCGCGCCGTCAGGAGCATAAACCACACACACCGTCGAGCATCATCAAACTCACCCGCGACGGCATCGTAACCATCATTCGTCCCTGAATATCCCATCCGGTCAGATGACAGAAGATATTGGCATAGAACAGAAATCACTCATGCAACGCCTTTTGCAATGGCGCGAACAGCACATCACCGATAAGCAGTTCACGCTTTTGCTCAGCTTTGTCGTGGGTTTTCTGGCTGCTGTTGCCGCTTTTGCACTCCACTGGATTATCCATCAGATACAGATTCTTCTGACGGCCGGCTTCGATCATACCAGCATCAACTGGCTCTTCTTGGTCTATCCCATCATCGGTATCTATCTTACGTCTCTCTTCGTGCGACATATCGTCAAGGATAATATCTCGCATGGTATCACCCGTATCCTCTATGCAATCGCCCGAAAGCAGAGCCGCATCAAACAACATAATTGTTGGAGTTCTGTAATCGCTTCTGCCATCACCATCGGATTCGGTGGTAGTGTGGGAGCTGAGGCACCTATCGTATTGACGGGATCGGCCATTGGTAGTAACCTTGGTAAGCTTTTCCATCTCGACAACCATAAACTCATGGTGTTGGTAGGATGTGGAGCGTCTGCGGCTATCGCTGGTATCTTCAAGGCTCCCATCGCCGGACTTGTCTTCACCCTCGAGGTGCTGATGATCGACCTGACGATGGCGTCGTTACTGCCTATCCTCGTGGCTAGTGTTACGGCGGTGTTGTTCAGTTATATGTTTAGCGGCAGCGATTCTCTTTTCCACTCTGCCCAGATGGACTCGTGGACGATAGAGCGAGTGCCCGCCTATATATTATTAGGTGTATTCGGTGGCATCATTAGTCTGTACTTCATTCGTATGATGACCGCCTGCGAAGGTCTTTTTTCTCGTATTGGCGACAAACCTTACGTTAAACTTGCCATCGGTGGTATCATACTGAGTGCACTCATCTTCTTGTTTCCTTCGCTCTATGGTGAAGGCTATTCGAGCATCAATGTGCTGCTCGATGGAAAGACGGAAGCCGATTGGAACAAGATTCTGAATGGTTCTCTGTTCTATGGTCAAGGAGACCTGTTGATACCTTACGTGGGATTGGTAATCCTGACGAAGGTCTTCGCTACCTCTGCTACAAATGGCGGAGGCGGATGTGGTGGTACATTCGCGCCTTCATTGTTCTTGGGAGCCTTCGGTGGATTCCTTTTTGCTCGCGTTTGGAACCGTGAGGGCATCGGTGTCTACATCCCTGAGAATAACTTTGCGATGCTGGGAATGGCAGCAGTGATGGCGGGTGTGATGCACGCTCCGCTCACAGGTATCTTCCTTATAGCCGAGCTGACAGGAGGTTATAAACTACTCATTCCGTTGATGATTGTCAGTATCTGTGCCTATCTCACCATTATCATTTTCGAACCACATAGCATCTACGGAATGCGTTTGGCACGCGAAGGAAAGCTCATTACGCATCATACCGATCGTTCGGTGCTTACGCTGATGTCACTTGAAAGTATCATCGACCGCCATTATATGGCCGTTCAACCCGATATGCAACTTGGCACGCTCGTTCATGCGCTCAGTCGAAGCAAGTCCGACTTGTTACCTGTTCTCGATGAAGCCGGAAATCTGTTGGGAGAGATTAATCTGACGAAGATTCGACATATCGTTTTCCGTACGGAACTCTATCATCATTTCACCGTTGCTCAGCTGATGACGCAACCTCCAGCAACACTCGGTATGAACGATCCAATGGAAGATGTGATGCGGAAGTTCGATAAGACCGATGCCCGTCGTCTACCCGTTCTCGGTACCGACGGCCGCCTCATCGGCTATATCTCCCGCACTCACATGTACGCCCAATATCGTCAGCTCGTTGCCGATTTCTCTGCTGAATAGTATAACGAGGCTAACGTATTCTTCACTCTTCACTTAAACCGCAGCCTATAGAGTCGCAAGTGTATTCTTCACTCTTCACTTTTCACTCTTCACTTTTTCGTACGCCCAATATCGTCAACTCATTGCCGATTCTTCTGCAGAATAGGTCAAAAATAGGCTAACGTATTCTTCACTTTTCACTCTTCACTTTATTTCACCTTTCCCTCTTGTACATTTCTATTTCCATTAAGGAAATCCTTCACCTTCATCCTCTTCTTTCCTGTCATCTGCACCTCTAACAGTTCAAGCATTCCGTCTTCGGTGGTCACAAACATCCGTCCATTCTCGACAACGATTGTTCCCGGCTCCCCGATACTTCCGCGCGTCGTTTTTGCCGTTTGGAACACCTTCATTACTGTTTCCTTTCCCTCCTTCGAAACGAATGTCGTCCAAGCTCCAGGATAGGGACTCAGTCCCCTTACAAAATCATATACCTTCTTTCCTGGTTGTGTCCAATTTATCTCGCATGTTTCTTTGAAAATCTTCGGTGCCCCATATAGCTTTTTGCCCGATGAAATCAGGCTTTCTTGAGCCATCGACTCCACCTGACCGTCACCTTCGATAATCTTGTCAATGGTCTTAATGGCGATACCCGCACCAAGTTTCATCAGACCATCATACACATCCTCCACGTTGTAGTCGTCTTGTATGTCGAACGCTTCCTGCATGATGATTCGCCCCGTGTCGATGTCTTTGTCTAAGAAGAAAGTTGTAACACCCGTCAGCGTTTCTCCATTGATGACCGCCCAGTTGATAGGTGCTGCTCCACGATATTGAGGTAATAGCGCAGCATGTACGTTGAACGTGCCAAATCTTGGCATTGCCCACACTACTTCTGGCAACATTCTAAAAGCTACAACTATCTGGAGGTCAGCATGGTAACTACGAAGTCGTTCAACAAATTCTTCATCCTTCATCTTCACTGGTTGCAGGATGTCTTCTTCCTTGAAACCATGCTCCAGAGCATACCTCTTCACCTCTGGTGCTTGTAGTGTATCGTGATGCCTTCCCACAGCCTTATCCGGTTGTGTCACAATTGCCACCACATTATATCCACCTTCCAGCAACGCCTGTAAAGTGCCTACCGCAAATTCAGGAGTTCCCATGAATACAATTCTCAAATCTTCTTTCTTCATATCTCTTTGTCAGTATTTTGTTCCTTTTTATGAAAATGCCCAAACACCCATCTCACTATCAAAAAGTTTACTGGAACGGCAATGCAGTAGACGGGTAGGGGAGCAAGTGTTTTCGATACTCCGATAGCGAGGAACGTATTCAGTAGTCCCATTTGAAGTAGGTAGTTGAATACGTGCGCCCCAGCGAAACCAACACCGTTGCTCATCGTCGTCTGTTTCTTGAACGTAAACCGTGCCGATAGGATGTAGTTGACGATAAAGCTCACCACATAGCCTATCGTATATGCTACATTCACGTTGATAATCTGCTGTAACAGCCAGTAAACGCCGTAGTGGATGACAGTCGCCAGTCCTCCCACTATGCAGAATCTCACCGCTTCTTCCAGCATTTTTCTCTCTATCATGGTGCAAAAGTACGAAAAAAAAGCAAGATATAAAAAAAACTTTGTATATTTGCATCATGAAAAGACTCTTCATTCTCCCGTTGTTGGTACTCCTCTTTGCGATACCCCTTTCAGCTCAGGAGCGCTATCATGGTGACGGCATCGACGACGCCCTTCGTTTCGTCCCCCTTGCCACTGCAGTCACCCTCAAGTCCTGTGGTGTAGAGTCACGTAGTGATTGGAAGCATTTTGCATTAAATATCGCCATTTCATCGGCGATATCGGCCGTCACTACCTACACGTTGAAGCATACGATTTCGTCAGAACGTCCTGACGGCACCGACAATCATTCTTTCCCTTCAGGCCATACCTCGTTTGCTTTCTCTGGTGCCCATCTCCTTCATAAGGAATTTGGCCATCAGTCTCCCTGGATCAGTGTGGCCGGCTATACTGTTGCAGGCATCACCGCCATCGATCGTGTACGCCGAAACCGCCATCATTGGGGCGATGTTTGTGCAGGCGCAGCCATCGGCATCCTTTCCACCGAACTGTCCTATTATCTAACACCCCGCCTATTCCCCCAATCAAAATCATCCCAGTTGTCCTTCTCTCCAACCTCCATCACCCTCCAACTTAATTATTGAACAAATGGAGAAAAGTAAAAACGCTCTATTATTATAATCACGTCTTAATTGTCTGATTTTCAGTCGATTCCGTTTCTAATCGTGAATCAAACAATATCTCTCCTCCGTTCATACACCTGCTCAAAAACATCGATTTCGCGTTTGGCAATCCCTAGTCGATATGCAATGGTTTTCCATTGTTTCACGCTCTCTATAACTTCATTTATTATAGCCTTAGCATCTCCCTTTCCAATCATGTATTCATCAGAAGAGTCGAGTAATATTTTCAAATCGGCCTTATTCGTTTCAGCGTTGATGAGAAGAGCCTGATATTCATTTAATGTCGGGTTTATATCGTAAGCCGGTGAGAACGTCCATCCGCGAGATGTAAGTAGGAAACCGTGATTGCGGAAATGGTCATCGCTGTTACCAATAGCAATGTTAAATGCCACGCGACGATAGAGTTGTCTTAGATTTGCCTCCACATCACAACAACTCTGAATGATGAAGTCAACGATGTCCAGATAGCCATTACCTGTTTTGGCATCACATCCATCGGTCAATCCCAGTAAGCTCATTGCAGATGCAAAATGCTTCCTCTTTCCATTGTCAGTTCTGTCAAATCGTTTTGATAGTAAAGCATGATATTTCGCGCCTGTCTCGATAACGCTCGTCTCAGCAGCATTAACGCCCGCCGCCTTAGCTAACAGATGACTATGATGTTCCCACAATGCTACGTCATAATCATCGTTTTTCGATGGAAACTTTGCCACGCTGAGTCTTCCTTCGTTATCCATCACACTTGCTTTAGGCCTTGCTCCACCCAATGACGTACAAGGGTTTACAAGTTGCAAAATCCATTTTATTTCGGGTAATTGATTCTTTTCTTCACTCCTCTCAATCTCCATACTGGCACTTGCCAATGCTCTAATATCAGTCAATGGAGGAATACGAAGTGTTTTCTCGCAGTTAATGAATTCACCAGAGAGAGAGTTCTTGAAGCGAAAACCACCCATGCGTGAGAAATCATCAATACCCATAAGATAATCAAAAGAGGATAACCTACGGACCGGACGTTTCTGCTCAATAGCAAGGATTTGTTCACGCCTGTTCAAAAGCATTCTTCCCCAGCGATCTGGCAATGCATCACTGAAGCAACCAAAAATGTCTTTCTCCGGTTGGGTGTATTGCTGACCAGGATAATTGTTGATGTCAGCACTCAAAAAGAGACCACCATACTTCCGTAGCCATTCGTTGTCGAACCTGAATGAATACGAATCTGAACCCCGAAGCGACTCAAAGCCTAATTCACCAACAAGCAGAGGATGATCCATCCAATCAAAGTCGGCATATACATATATTGTTTGCATAATTACAACTACCTCTTCTGTTATTTGTTAAACCCAAATAGGTCGTTAGGATTATGTCAGATTTGTATTTGTTTTGAGCAGTTTGGTTGCATCGATATCGAAGGTGTAACGGGCTACGTCGAGATATAGATAACAAAATGCCAAAAGAAATGCCGAGATGAAATGAATAGACTGAAAACATCAGAAAAGTAATCAATCTTCGGCCTAACGACCGATTTGGGTTAAATACATTGTTTATGACCTTTTTATCTCAACATTATGACTTTTCTATGGCTTCTTCGAAGCACGTTCACGGTGTTTCAAGCTTAGGTCTT
>JAILAI010000268.1 GCA_024681705.1 Prevotella sp. | reverse complement strand
CAGATTGACGAATGGCTCTTCCGCACGCTCGGCGGAATAGGGCAGCAGGCGGGGACCACGGGCATGCAGAAGCTTGAAATACGTCCGCAACTGGTGGGCGACCTGACGTGGGTGAAGGCGCGGACAGAGACCCTCTATGGCACCGTTGCCGTAGAAGCCACCAAGGATAGCATTGCTGTCGACGTGCCCGTAGGTTGCACGGCCCGCGTCTTCGACGGTCGGGAGTGGCACGATGTGGGTAGCGGACACTGGGATTTCTGAATCCGTTTCTATACATATAAAACTTTTGATGAAGGGAATTCCTTCGGTAATTGAAGGAACTCGGTCCGTTTGTCCGAAGTGATGGATAAGTATTTGCATTCATCATGTCAACCCTTCTTGTCATTTGATGTGATAACATTTGTTTACATTCAAATCCGCATTTGTTAACGCTAAGAATTGAAAATTTTCAATTGCAAGACTCGGGGCGGCAAAATACGCGATTCTCAGCGATTAGGCGTAAAGTGCTAACTGACAATTAGTTACAAATTCGCCGATAAAAATTTTCGCATAAAATATTGATTTTTATGCGAAAAACTCTAGATTTTCTTCACCAAAAGCGGCAGTTTCGATGAGCAAAAGCGGCAGTTTCGGTCATCAAAAGCGCCAATTTCGATGATCAAAAGCGGCAGTTTTGCTCAACGGGCTTTTCGATTGTAATCCCGGAGATAGCAAAAAGGGGATAGATATGTGGGTAGTTTTATGTTAAAAAATTGAGCGTTTTGATGGTCGTTTTTTAACAATCATGGATGATAAAGTGTTAACGAATGTATACGGCTCTTTTGTCCTGAAGAACTCACACCGATATACTCGAACGACCTTATTAGCTATCGGATAACTAATTATATTCGTTAAAGAGAAGCGGATAACTAATTATATTCGTTAAAAAATCGTCTGTTTTCACTTTGTTAACAGTTTGCCGATGAACGATAACGAATGTTTTTAGTTATTTTGCGCCAGAAATCAAACGAAATGCAAAGAAAAATGAAAGCACTTACAACCAGAGAAGAAGAAATCATGAACCACTTTTGGGAAAAGGGTGAAATGAAAATCAGCGAGTTGCAAACGCTCTATGACGAGCCGCGTCCGCACGTGAACACGCTCGGCACACTGGTGAAGATACTCGAAGAAAAGGGCTTTGTGGGTCACAGGGCGCTTTCTCCACGCAATTTCCGATACTTCGCTAAAGTGACAAAAGATGGGTATCGCAGAAACTCGTTGAAGGATGTGGTCGATAAGTTTTTTGACAAAGACTACCTCGGAGTGGTCAATACGCTGGTGAAAGACGAGAAAATCTCGCTCGACGAATTGAAGGAACTCATCAAGCTGGTGGAGAATCAATAAGCACTCACCTTAAATTAAAGATGTTATGGGACTGTTCTTTATCTATAGCCTGAAGGTGGCAGCCTGCCTGATAGTTTTCTATCTGTTCTACAAACTGTTGTTGAGCAAGGAGACTTTTCATGCCTTCAATCGAGTCGCATTGCTCGTGGTGATTGCCCTTTCGGTGTTGATTCCTTGGCTGAAGGTGACCAATGCCGAACCGACGACACTCAGTCAGGGCTTCGTATCACTGGAGACGATGATCGTCTCGGCCGAGGTTGTCGACGAAGTCACGCCGGCAAAGCCCACCGTCATACAAGTGCTGTTCGTGATATATGTGCTGGGTGTGGTTGTGTTTTTATTGCGCGAAGTGGTGTCTGTTATCAGGCTGATGTTGTTGATGCGAAAGGGCGTTTGCACGACTTCGTCTTATCTCACGTCGAACGTGAAACTGATGGTGATGAAAGACGATGTGGCACCGTTTTCGTGGTTTCGTTATATTGTGATTTCGGAGAAAGATTGGTGGGAGAATCCCCGCGAAATACTTACACACGAACTGGCCCATATACGTCGTGGCCATTCGTTCGACGTGGCGTTATGCAATGTTCTTATCATCTTCCAATGGTGGAATCCTGCCGCGTGGCTCCTGAAAAGGGAGTTGCAGAACGTCCATGAATTTGAGGCCGACGAGGCCGTTATCCATAGAGGAGTCGACGCCAAGCAGTACCAGATGCTGCTTATAAGAAAGTCCGTGGGCGAACGTTTGTTCTCCATGGCGAACAATCTTAATCACCATTCATTAAAAAAGAGAATTACAATGATGACAACAAAGAAATCAAGCCCATGGCAGAAGGCAAAGGCACTCGTCGTTCTGCCCATGGCGGCTCTGGCCGTGGCGGCCTTTGCCAATACTGAAGTGGAGCGCATGGCCGAACAAGTGGTCACAGAGAGTGAGTCCGTGGTGGAGAAAGCACAGGCCGATATGGTCGGTGTGGCGCAACAGACGGTCGCGGTCGTCACCGATAAGGAGAAAACCGTCACGGTGAAAGGCGAAGTGGTCGACGAGGAAAGCGGAGTTCCGATTGTCGGTGTCACCGTGAGTGTTCGTGGTGCGAAGATAAGCACCGTGACCGATTCGCAAGGCCGATTCCAGATAGAGAATGTCCCAATGGGGGCGTGGGTGGTCGTCGCTGACCATGAGAGAGACGACCAAGGTAGGAAGCGTGCTTGGAAGCGGCAAGTGACAGAAGACAATGCCTCAAATATGCACATCGGCATTGACTACGGTATCGTGCACTATGACGTACACCTTGACTACGACAAACCCTTGGCCGTGGGCACTTGGACGCCTGCTTCGCCGACGGAATCCGCCGAAGATGCTTTCAATGTGGTGGAAGAAATGCCCAGTTTCCCCGGTGGAGCAGCTGCCATGATGAAGTGGATTAGCAACAATGTGAAATACCCGAAGGATGCACAGGATGCCAAGACGGAAGGGCGTGTGATAGCGCAGTTCGTGGTAGAAAAAGACGGTTCCTTCTCAGATGTTCACATCGTCAAGTCGGTTTCTCCGTCTATCGATGCTGAGGCTATCCGTGTATTGAATGCCATGCCGAAGTGGAATCCAGGGAAGCAAAATGGTCAGTCCGTGCGCGTGAAGTATACCGTTCCCATTGCTTTTCAGCTGAAGAGTGAACATGGTGCCCAACATGTAGTGACAGGAAACGCTGGTACTAGCAACAATTCCCATGTGCATGCCAGCCACGATGTCATTCCAGCAATGGACGTGAAGGACATGCTCTTGTTGGTTGATGGAAAGGAAGTTCCGATAAGTGACATCGACAAATATGATTTGTCTAACAAGATTCAGTCGATGACTGTCATACGTTTCAATGCTGATAACAAGGACATCAGCCAGTTGAAGGCCACATATGGCGCCGCTGCCAACGGAAAGAAGGGCGTTATAGAAATCACCACCAAGAAATAAAACCCTCTCAGTTATTATTTTATATTCATGGTCACTTCCGCATGCGACATGTCGGCAGTGGCCTTTTCTTTTATTTATCTTCAGCGCTCAGTTAATATAAAAAATCTCCTCCGACAGGTTCGGGAGGAGATTTCTCTAGGGTTTTCCCGGCAGAAAGCCGAGAAAGGTCTACGGCAACAAAAGATAATGTATGGACATTGTCGCCGACAGTACTATGTCAACAAAAGATAATTCGTGATGATTACCGCCAGAAATTCGATGGTTATCATGAGACATCTTGGGAAAAATGTTGTCATGTCTTCTTCTTTTTTTTCGGTTGTTCGTTCGTGAAACGTGCCACTATCTGAGCATGATGGTGCGTGAGAACATCGAACCATCGGTGGCGTAGCAGATGACGACGCACAGGCCCTCGGGAAGGGCGCTGAGGTCGAGGCAGACATCGCTTTGAGCGTTGTAGCGAGCAGAGAGCAGCTGGGCACCGAGCACGTTGGTGACGTCGATGCGTTGCAAGGGCAGGGGCGATGCTACCGACACCTGGCGTTCGTTCAGCATGAAGTCGGCGTCGAGGTATTGGAGCGGACGGATGGCGGTGTTGTCGACGTACTCGCCCGGCAGGTTGTTGTCGAGGAAGTTGAGGCGGTCGGCGAACCATTTCTTAATGATCTGTATCTCTTCGGCGTAGCTGCCTACGCGATAGGCGGCGAACATCGACGTGGGGCTGAAGTCCCACCAGCTGTCCGACTTCAGTATCTCCTTGTACTTCTTGAGCTGTCGGTCTTTCGCCTGGTTGAGCATTGTCGCGTAGCTGTCGATAAACTCGTTGACGCTCTCGTTGCTGAGTATGTTCTGTCGGAGCTGTGTGTAGCGTGTCTTCACGGCATTGCAGAAGTTCGGGTCTTGAAGCAGGCGTTTCCACATCTTCGGCGTCGGGTTGGTCTCGCAACCTTCGTAGACCCACGACGTCACGTTATTGGCGTTACAGAAGCTGCAATTGCCATAGGCCAGGTTGTAGTCCCACACGGGTCCGGCGAAGAGCTTGCCTCGCGTGCCGTCCTTCTTGTCCTTTTCCTTATAATAATAGGCGCTGCGCTTGAATCCGTCGGCGTTGAGGCTGAGTTCGGTGTGGATGAAATAGTCGACGAACGACGGCACGTCGATGAAGTTCGAGTAGCCTTTTACGGGGTCGGTGAAATCGGGCGACTGGATGGCCAGTTCGGCCGAGTCGACATAGTTCTGGATGTATTGTTTCTGTGCGTCGATGAGGTCTTCCTTCTTGGGATAGTAGATGGTCCACGTGACGGGCGACTCCTGCGACTGGCTTCCGCCCCATCCCCAGTTGGACTTCTGTATGCCCATCACCTTCGACTGGAAGGTGACGTCCTCGTTGTCGAAGGCATCGATGCGCACGATGTAGCCTCCCGAGACGTCGCGCCCGGTGGTGTCTTCGGGTTTCAGCTTGGCGATGTCGACGCGGTTCTTGTCGCGCTTGATGCGTTCGCAGAAGGCGTAGACGCCCATGTATTCGTTGTTGACCACCACTTCGCACATTCGGGTGCGCGGTCCCCAGTGGCCCATCTGGTTCCAGAGGCCGTAGGCATAGACGTCGCGCACCATCGACACGTCGTTATAGGGCGCCAGCAGCACCCAGTCGCTCTCTTCGGGCATGTCGAAAATGCTCACCACGGAGTCGTTGCCCAGGGCGTCCCAGGTCTCGACGGTGTACTTCTTCTGGTTGAAGTTGAGCGAGCTCTCGCCGCGCCATTTAATGCCGATGAAACCGTCGAAACCGTTAGGCGCGTCGCCGACGGAGTTGGTTTGTCCGGGTCCGTTGTCGATGATCTTCATGGTTCCCGGCACCTTGGCGTCGGCATTGATGGCCGCCTGTGTCTGAATGATGATGATGGGCAGGTCGGAAGAGGTGAATGTGACGTTGTCGGCCTGCGCCTGCAACGTGCTGAAGAGTAGAGTTGTACTGAGTAATGTAGACTTGATGATAGCCTTGGCTTGTCTCATAAATATAAGTTGATAATAAGTTAGTTGTATTTCCGCCTGCAAAGTTACGACGGAAAAAGCAAACCATGGGTCAAGAATGTAGCAGAAGGATTAAAAAGTGTTTCAGTGTGGCGTTTTTATAGATAGAAAATGCTTTCGTTGCCCATATTGAAGAGCAAGTCGAGGATGCTCAGGTTGGGCAGGAAACCATGTTTCTGCTGATACACCTGATAGTAGGGGCGGGGCTCGAACGACGGGTCGGGTAGGGGGTGCTTGGGGCGGATGGCGTCGCGGAAATCGTCGGCGGGGCCCTCTGGCGTTGTCAGTTGGGTGATGTGTTGTTCGGCGGAATCCGATGTCGCAGATGGCGGAACGAAAGTGCTCGTGGTCTCGATGTGGGGCCTGATGTCGAGCAGCTCGCACATCTTCAGCGTGATGGCGAGGTTGAAGTCGTAGAGGTATTCCCAGTGGAGCTCGAAGAACGGGCGCAGGTCGTCCACGTAGTAGTCGAAGAACGGACTGTCGCCATAGGCGCTACAGAGGGCGTTCCAGTGCTCGGTGCGCCACTTCCCGTGGTTGCTGATGCGCGTGGTGGCACCGCCGGAAACGTCACTTTCGGCAATTGGCGATCGGTCGATGGGGATGGTGAGCGCCTGAAGTCCCTGCGTGGTGGCGATGACACAGCGGTTGCGGTAGGTCTGCTTGATGAAGCTGTCGCATTGTTCGAGCATGACGCGGTCGTAGCGGTGCAGCTTCTGGTACCACTGGATGGGACCGAAATAGGTGGATGAGAGCAGGGCTGTGGACATGGCTTCGTGGATGGGGCGTCAGGGTTTGAAGAGGGAGAGGCTGTAGGCCTGGCCGATGACGTCGGCATGATAGACCAGCGTGACGGCTTGTCCCATCTGCACCAGATAAGGCTGGCAGTTGGAACTCTTGCAACGGTCGCAGCATCGGATGGGCAGCAGGAAGGCGGTGCTGTCGGTGCGGACGGTGTCGCCCGGGACGTTGATGACCACGCCGATATAGGCCGAGTCGGTGCCGAAGACCAGCAGGTCGCCCTTGTGGATGTCGTCGCGCTGAAGCTTGTTCACCAGAAGCCGCTCGCCTTTCACCACTGCTGGGCTGAGCTCGTCGGATGTGGCACGAACTACGCAGAAGGCATAGCGATGCACCAACCACACGATGGCGGCCAAAAACGCACAATTGACGATGAACAATATGCATTGCCGAAGTATGAATTTCTTCTTTCTGCTCATTGTTGATCGTCAATTGTTATATAGGTTAGGTGTGTTTCTTGGAAGCGGCTCCGCTACAAGCGGAACTAAGTGAGGGTTATTTGATGTTGTCGACCCATCGGAACAGACGGTTCCATCGGACGCCCGAGAGTCCGCCTCGGTCGGGATCGGAGCTCCACCAGATGAAGATGGGCTTGCCCACGATGTGGTCTTCGGGCACGAATCCCCAGTAGCGCGAGTCGGCAGAGTTGTGGCGGTTGTCGCCCATCATCCAGTAGTAGTCCATCTTGAACGTGTATTCGTTGGTCTGCTTGCCGTTGATGAATATCTTGCCGTCGCGAATCTGCAGGTCGTTGCCTTCGTAGACGCGGATGGGACGGTCGTAGATGTAGATGTTTTCCATGTCGAGCTTCACCTTCTCGCCTTTCTTCGGAATCCATACGGGGCCGTAGTTGTCGCGCGTCCAGCCAGTGTAGTGGTTCACGGGATAGGTCTGGTCGAGCAACGAGAAGTCGCTGTTGGCCTGACTCACGGGCTCAATCTTTTCTACCAGGTCTTTCATCGACGACAGCGATTTCACGGCCTGGTTGGTGAGTGGCATGAAGCCGTGCTGGTTCAGCATGGTGAGGTCTTCCATCGAGATGCCCAGTTCGTGCATGAGCTCGTCGGGGAGCATCTTGCGCAACTTCACGAAGTAGGTGTACTGAACGTTGTCGGGCTCCTTGTTGGGCTTGCCGTCGAGGTAGACGATGTGGTCTTTTATCTGTAGCGTCTGTCCGGGCAGTCCCACGCAACGCTTCACGTAGTTCTCGCGGCGGTCGGCCGGTCGGGTGCCAATCTCGCCGAACTTCTGCGGGTTCTTCTTGATGTCCTCGCGGCCAGCATTGATGATGACGTCGTAGAAAGCCTGGCGGTTCTTGGTGCTGAGGCTGTCCATGTCGGGCAGTCCGTTGTATTGTCCGATGTACTGCTCGAGTCCGTTCATGAAGCACGACTTGTAGTAGTCGTCGGCCTGATACTGAGGTGCCGTCATGATGGTATCGCCGGCGGGATAGTTGAACACCACGATGTCGTTGAGCTCAACATGTCCGAGACCCTTCACGCGACGGTAGTCCCACTGGGGCCACTCGATGTACGACTTGCACTCGAACACTGGGAGCGTGTGCTGCGTGAGCGGCATGGTGAGCGGAGTCTGCGGGATGCGTGGACCGTAGCTGACTTTCGACACGAACAGATAGTCGCCCGTGAGCAGCGATTTCTCGAGCGACGACGACGGGATGACGTAGTTCTGGAAGAAGAACAGGTTGATGAAGTAGACGGCTACGAGGGCAAACACCAGTGCGTCGACCCACGACATGATCCACTTGACGGGTCCTTCGCGATCCTTCCACCATTGCCATTTGATCTTCTTCGTGATGTAGATGTCGTAGATGAAAGGCACTACCAGCAGTCCCCACCAGGACTTCACCCAGTAGAGAAACAGAAGAAAGAGGGCGAGAACACAGATGAACTTCACCCACTGCACTTTCATATTGAGTTGTTTCTTTGTCTTATCAATCATGGTTCGTTAAAACTTAAACATGTCAGAAATGGTGAGCAGTCCGTCGTGCTCGTTGGTGAACTCTGCTGCCAGCACGGCGCCCAGTGCGAATCCCTTGCGCGAGTGGGCATCGTGGGTGATGGTGATGCAGTCGGCGTCCGAGTCGTAGCGGATGGTGTGGATGCCGGGCACCTCGCCTCGACGGATGTGGTCGACGCGCAGAAGCGACGGGTCGGTAGTGTCTTCCGCCCAAGCCGACTTGCGGTCTACGTTGTCGACAATCTCATCGGCCAGCGTGATGGCTGTGCCGCTGGGGTGGTCGAGCTTATGTACGTGGTGCGTCTCCTCCAGCTCCACGTCGTACTGAGGGAACTGGTTCATGATCTTTGCCAGATAGCGGTTGACGGCCGAGAAGATGGCCACGCCGATGGAGAAGTTGGATGCCCAGAAGAGGGTGCGGCCTCCGTCGGTGCACAGGCGCTTCACTTCGTCGCCGTGCTCCTTCATCCAGCCCGTAGAGCCCGACACCACCTTCACGCCCTGTTCCCAGGCGCGCAGATAGTTGCCGTAGGCAGCCTGCGGCGATGTGAATTCGATAGCCACGTCGGCCGATGAGAAGGCATCGCTGTCGAAGTCTTCCTGGTTGTCTATATCAATGATACTCACAATTTCATGGCCACGCTCGCGGGCAATCTGCTCAATCATGTGCCCCATTTTTCCGTAGCCGATTAAAGCTAATTTCATATTCCTTGCGTTTAAAAACATGCAAATATACGGCAAAACGTGCAGACAGCCAAACAAATACACTTTTTTTAAAACAAATTGCGTTTTTCTATAACTAGAGGCGCGTGAGATAGCCTAGATGTTCTCTAGATTCTCTAGTTTTTCTAGATTCTCTAGTTCTTCTAGTTTTTCTAGATTCTCTAGATACTCTAGTTCTTCTAGATTTTTCCTGCAAGCGTCCTTCTATGCTTCTTGGCAAGCTTTTGGCCTCTGATGCGACAGAAACAACGCCCGTTCGGCAGTTATGTCGCAAATCTGTCCGGTTGTCGCGACAAGCATTAGCGGAAATCGCGGAAATATTTGGAGCAAGATCTCTTTTCGTATTATCTTTGCATCAGAAAAATAAAAAACAAAGAAAAATAAGAATTCTACCATTTATGAATTTCGTCGCCATGATGGCAATGGCAAATGTTCGACTGACGACGAAAGAAACGATGAAACGACGGATAGAGCTGGCAAGCGGTCGGCCAACGTGCCCAAGGGCGCACCGTTTAATGTCATGCAGTTGCAGGAAAGGAATCTTCACCAACCAGAACGCCGATGGGGCGGAATATGCTGAGAGTTTGCACTGTATGGCTTCGATGTCGGAGAAAGAGACATCTTTTGGAATGAAAGGACAGAAATACGGAGTTGTGAAATGATCCGGAATAGAAAGAAAAACGACTGGGGAGTCGGCCTGTCCACACACGACGAAAAGGTAAACGATAAAGGCTAGAGAGAACCCCAGATTGCATAAATATGAATTCTTATTTTTTTGTTTTTTAAGAGGTGAAAGTCCTCGTTGTGGGCATCCCAATATGGCCATTTCTGAAATCAGAATAGCCAATTGGGATGCCTTTTTAACGCGTGTTCGCCGAAAATGAGTGTAGATCTTTTTCTTGTTGTGAGTAAATTCGCTGCTTTAGACACTCAAAAGCGACAATATTGCTTATTGAAAGCGCCGTTTTTACTCATGCAAAGCACCGCTTTTAATCATGGAATGCGGTGCTTTGGAGTTTTGAAAGACAAACTTTATTTGGACAAGAAAAAAGAACAAACATCTCTATTTATATATTTTTCAAATAACACCTACCGACCTACCATGACCACGCTCAAACGCCCATCTACAAAGGGTTTGAGGTATGGTAGGTCTTTCGCCAACACCTACCATACACCTACCATAGACCTACCATGAATCTACCATTGACGTTTATCCCTTTTCATAAGTGTTAGCGAGTGGTGATGGTAGGTTGTTAGGTCTTTTCGGGAAAAGATTTCTTCCACGATGTTTTCGTTGAATTCACGTTTTTTTAATCGTTTTTGCTCTCTTTTTGCTACCAACGCGCTGGTAGGTCCAACACATACAATCTACACGATTTGCAAAAAGATGACGTTGAAATAGCGATTTTTTTCGAAAAACTTTGGTAGGCTCGCTAAAAAATGGTATATTTGCAGACTGAATTAGTGGTGCGCGTACCTAGAAAAGATGAGAGCGCAACCCGTTCAACGATGTAGAACTAACGACTCGCCGAGCAGGGCTTAGCGAGAAATGGCATTAGCCTTTTGCATAATAATCTAACAATTTAATAATTAAATTTCAATCTTTTATGTGGTTAATCAATTCATCAATTGGTAGGAAAGTAGTGATGTCTGTAACTGGCATTGCGCTTGTCCTGTTCCTGACGTTCCACTGCTGTATGAACGTCGTGGCTCTCTTCTCTGGAGAGGGTTACAACTGGATTTGTGAGTTCCTGGGAGCCAACTGGTATGCCGTCGTAGCAACGATGGGACTGGCTGCTCTGGCGGTGATTCACATTGTCTATGCTTTCATCCTGACGGCGCAGAACCGTCGTGCACGCGGCAGTGAGCGCTATGAGGTGACAGAGAAACCGGGAAAGGTGGAATGGGCATCGCAGAACATGCTGGTGCTTGGCATCATCATCCTGCTCGGTCTCATTCTGCACCTGTTCAACTTCTGGTACAACATGATGTTTGCCGAATTGGTGGGCATGGAAGGACTTGCTCACGGACCCGCCGACGGTTTCGCTTGGATTCAGGAAACCTTCAGCAACCCCATCTATGTGGTGCTCTACGTCATCTGGATCGTTGCCATTTGGTTCCATCTCTCTCATGGTTTCTGGAGTGCAATGCACACGCTGGGCTGGAACGGTAAGGTATGGTTCAAGCGCTGGCAGGTCATCGGACTGGTTTACACCACCATTCTGATGCTTGGCTTCCTCGTGGTTGTCCTGGCATTTGCCTTCAAATGTGCTCCCAGCCTTTGCTGCGGTGCTTGCTAAAACAAACTTTTAAGTATTAAGCATTAAGAATTAAGCATTATGAAAGTAATAGATTCTAAGATTCCCGCAGGTCCAGTACCTGAGAAATGGAAAGAATATAAGGCTCATCAGCGTCTTGTCAATCCCAAGAACAAGCTGAAACTCGACGTCATCGTGGTAGGCACTGGTCTGGCTGGTGCATCGGCTGCCGCTTCGCTCGGCGAGATGGGATTCAACGTTATCAACCTGTGCATTCAGGACTCTCCCCGTCGTGCTCACTCAATTGCCGCACAGGGTGGTATCAACGCCGCCAAGTGCTATCAGAACGACGGCGACTCTGTCTATCGTCTGTTCTACGACACCGTGAAGGGTGGTGACTATCGTGCTCGCGAGGCCAACGTCTATCGTCTGGCTGAGGTGTCGAACAACATCATCGACCAGTGCGTGGCTCAGGGCGTTCCCTTTGCACGTGAGTATGGCGGCATGTTGGCCAACCGTTCGTTCGGTGGTGCCCAGGTGAGCCGTACGTTCTATGCCAAGGGTCAGACCGGTCAGCAGCTGTTGCTCGGTGCCTATAGTTCGCTGAGCTGTCAGGTGAATGCAGGCAAGGTGAAACTCTACACTCGCTACGAGATGGAAGACGTGGTCATCGTCGATGGTCGCGCCCGTGGTATCATCGCCAAGAACCTCGTAACCGGTAAGCTGGAGCGCTTCAGCGCCAATGCTGTTGTCATCGCCACTGGTGGCTATGGCAACGCCTACTTCCTTTCGACCAACGCTATGGGTTGCAACTGTACAGCTGCCGTTCAGTGCTATCGTAAGGGAGCTTACTTTGCCAATCCTTCTTACGTTCAGATTCACCCCACCTGTATCCCCGTACACGGCGACAAGCAGTCGAAGCTGACGCTGATGTCTGAGTCGCTCCGTAATGACGGCCGCATCTGGGTGCCTAAGAAGATTGAAGACGCCAAGGCATTGCAGGCTGGAACCAAGCAGGGCTGGGAGATTCCTGAGGAAGACCGTGACTACTATCTGGAGCGCCGCTATCCGGCATTCGGTAACCTCGTTCCCCGTGACGTTGCCTCTCGTGCCGCCAAGGAGCGTTGCGACAAGGGCTTCGGCGTGAACAACACAGGTCTGGCCGTATTCCTCGACTTCTCTGAATCCATCAACCGTCTCGGTCTCGATGTTATCATGCAGCGCTACGGCAACCTCTTCGAGATGTACGAGGAGATTACCGACGTGTTCCCTGGCGACGTGGCTAACGAAATCAATGGCGTGAAATACTACAAGCCGATGATGATCTATCCCGCCATCCACTACACCATGGGCGGCATCTGGGTAGACTATGAGTTGCAGACTTCTATTCCTGGTCTGTTCGCTATCGGTGAGTGCAACTTCTCCGATCACGGTGCCAACCGCCTCGGTGCTTCTGCTCTGATGCAGGGTTTGGCCGACGGTTACTTCGTGCTTCCGTACACCATCCAGAACTATCTGGCCGACCAGGCTGTCTGGCCGAAGGTTTCTGTCGACCTGCCTGAGTTTGAAGAGGCTGAGAAGAAGGTAGACGCCGAACTCGACCGCCTGCTCAACATCAAGGGAAAGCGCTCTGTAGACTCTATCCACAAGGAACTCGGACACATCATGTGGGAGTATGTTGGTATGGGACGCACCGCAGAAGGTCTGAAGACAGGTCTGAAGAAGATGCACGACCTCGAGAAGGAATTCGACGAGAACCTCTTCGTTCCTGGAACCAAGGAAGGACTCAACATCGAGCTCGACAAGGCCATTCACCTGCGCGACTTCTTCACCATGGGTCAGCTGGTGGCCTTCGACGCCCTCTCTCGTAACGAATCTTGCGGCGGACACTTCCGCGAAGAGTATCAGACAGAGGAAGGCGAAGCCAAGCGCGACGACGAGAACTACTTCTACGTTGGCTGCTGGGAGTACAAAGGCAAGGGCAACGAACCCGAACTCATCAAGGAGTCGCTGGAGTACGAGGCAATAAAAGTACAGACCCGTAACTATAAGAACTAAGGAGTCCTTCTCCGTAAGCAAAACAGAATAATAACAAAAAAAGAAAACAAAATGGCTAAAAGTATTAGTTTCACCATTAAATTCTGGCGCCAGAACGGACCGAAGGAACAGGGACACTTCGACTCTTATGAGATGAAGGATATTCCCGATGACACCTCGTTCTTGGAAATGCTGGATATTCTCAATGAGAACCTCATCAATGAAGGTAAGGAGCCATTCGTGTTCGACCACGACTGCCGCGAGGGTATCTGCGGTATGTGCTCGCTGTATATCAACGGAACACCGCACGGAAAGACCGAGCGCGGTGCCACAACCTGTCAGCTCTATATGCGTCGCTTCAACGATGGTGACATTATCACTGTCGAACCTTGGCGCTCAGCAGCCTTCCCTGTCATCAAGGACTGCATGGTCGACCGCAATGCTTTCGACAAGATCATCCAGGCCGGTGGCTACACCACCATCCGTACAGGTCAGGCTCAGGATGCCAACGCTATCCTCATCCCGAAGGAAGATGCCGACGAGGCTATGGATTGCGCCAGCTGCATCGGTTGCGGCGCTTGCGTAGCTGCTTGTAAGAACGGCTCTGCCATGCTCTTCGTTTCGTCGAAGGTCAGCCAGCTCGCCCTGCTTCCCCAGGGTAAGATTGAGGCTGCTCGTCGCGTGAAGAACATGATTGCCAAGATGGACGAGCTCGGCTTCGGTAACTGCACCAACACTCGCGCTTGCGAGGCTGTCTGCCCGAAGAGCGAGACCATTGCCAACATCGCCCGCCTCAACCGCGAGATGATCAAGGCAAAGCTTGCCGACTAATACCCAACTTAATCATAACAAGTGGCGGTTCCTTTGCGGGAATCGCCACTTGTTTTTATGCATGATGCAAAAGACGATCGCCTGAAGTGTTTCTAAAAGTCTGGGCGTCTTTGTGTTCTTTCGGGTGATAGGATTCCAGTAGCTCTGCGCAAGTTGCGCAGAGCACGGGACAGAAGGACACAAAAGCTCCGCTTGGGTTTAGGCCGTCTTTGTGACGCTATTCTTATGTTGTTTACAAAGGCACTTAAAGTTTTGAATAACAAAATAAAACCCATAAATTCTTTTACTTTTTAAAAGAAGGGAATGTGTTTTGCATAAAAAGAAGGAAATCTTTTTGTTCGATAGTCTTTTTTTCGTAAATTTGCAACATAACTTTAACAACAAGACTGAAAATGAATATTGGAGACAAGGCGCCCGAGATTTTGGGCAAGGACGAGAACGGGCGCGAAATCCGCCTGAGCGATTACAAAGGACGTAAGTTGGTGTTGTATTTCTATCCGAAAGACAACACGAGTGGATGCACCGCTGAGGCCTGCAATTTGCGCGATAACTACGGCGAATTGCAAGGCGCCGGCTACGAGGTGGTGGGCGTGAGCAAGGACTCTGCCGCTTCGCACCAGAAGTTCAAGGAGAAGCACGAACTGCCCTTCCCGCTGATTGCCGACGTCGACCATACGCTGCTCGAGGCCATGGGCGCTTGGGGCGAGAAGAACATGTATGGCAAGAAGACCATGGGCACCATCCGCACCACCTTCGTCATCAACGAGGAGGGCGTGATAGAGCAGATATTTGCCGGCAAACAGGTGAAGACTAAGGAGCACGCTTCGCAGATATTGTCGTTGTAACCGTTGTCATCGTAACGCCAACGAACCAAGCGGGCCACTATGAAGCTGAAGAAAGTGGGGTTGCTGCCCCGTATCCTGATAGCCATTGTGCTGGGCATCGGTCTGGGATTGTGCATGCCGATGTCCTTGGTGCGAGTGTTTGCCACCTTCAATGGCGTGTTCAGCCAGTTGCTGAAATTCCTTATACCTTTTATTATAATAGGGCTTGTGACGCCTGCCATCGGCGAGATTGGCCGACAGGCGGGTCGCTTGCTGTTGCTCACGGTGGCCGTTGCCTATGCCGACACGGTGTTGAGTGGTATGCTGGCCTACGGCACTGGTTCGGTGTTCTTCCCGCCGTTGGTGAGCCATGTGGCCGGAACCTCAGGTGTCACGGCACCTGCTGAGGCCATCAGTCCCTATTTCTCCATCACCATTCCCGCCATGTTCGATGTGATGTCGGCCTTGGTTTTCTCGTTCATGCTGGGCCTTTGCATCGCCTATGGCAACCTTCCCACGTTGCGAGGTTGCGCCATCGAGTTCCGCGAGGTGGTGAGCAAGACCATCACCCACGTCATCATTCCGCTGCTTCCCCTTTACATCTTCGGCATCTTCCTCGACATGACCATCACGGGACAGGCCTGGCGCATCGTGCGTGTCTTTGCCCACGTCATCGTCATCATCTTCGTGCTCCACATCTTTATCATGCTCTATGAGTTCTGTATTGCCGGACTTTTTACGAAGAAGAACCCCTTCCGACTGCTCTATAACATGCTCCCGGCCTACATGACCGCCCTGGGCACGAGCAGTTCGGCCGCCACCATTCCCGTGACACTTCGTCAGACGCTCAAGAACGGCGTCTCCGAGGGAGTTGCCGGATTCTGCGTACCGCTCTGCGCCACCATCCACATGTCTGGTTCGGCCATGAAGATCACGGCCTGCGCCCTCACCATTTGTCTCCTGGAAGGTCTGCCTTTCAGTTTCCCCGTCTTCCTCCATTTCGTGCTTATGCTCGGCATAGTGATGGTGGCAGCTCCCGGAGTCCCGGGCGGAGCCATCATGGCAGCACTGGCACCGCTCTCCAGCATCCTCGGCTTCGGCGATGGACAACAGGCACTGATGATTGCCCTCTACATCGCGATGGATTCGTTCGGCACCGCCTGCAACGTGACGGGCGACGGCGCCATCGCCCTCATCATCGACCGTCTACGAAAGCCCACCGACCCATCGTAGACGGTTTTATTGAATGATTAGGAGCGAAAAAAAACCGCTCCATTCCTTTGCCGATTCAATAAATATGCCTATTTTTGCAAAACGATTTCGACATAATTATTTACTTAAATACCCGAACAAATGAAAAGAAAACTGTTGTTAGCAGGAATGGTTGCCATCGTGGTGACCTTCATGTCGTGCCTGCCTGGTGGAGGCGGAAAGAAGTACGACACATCGAAACCCGTACAGATGATCGAGGCCATCGGCAACGACGTAGCCGCCGAGAGCGACAACTGGGATAAAGAGCAGTGGGACGCTATGGCCGACAATCTGGAGACGGCCATCCGCAATCTGCCTAAGGATATGGGCGAAGACGATGCTGCCATCGTCTCGTCAGCATTGCAACGCATGGGTGTTTATGCCGAGCGTCATAAGCGTACGGCCAGCGAATTGCTGGGAGTCATCGCAGGCTATAAGGGCGACAATGCACCGCAGCCCGCACAAGCACAGCCACAACCGGCCCCCGTCGCCGCACCCAAGGCTGCTCCGGCACCTAAGACCGCGCCCTCAGGACTCCTTTTGGGTAGCGTCATCCGTGAGGGAGGCTACACCAATGTGCGTCAGCAGCCCAGCACCTCGTCGGCCATCGTTACCAAGATCAAGGACGGTTCGCCCATTTACTACAAGCCTTACAACCGGAGCTGGTGCGAGATATACAACCAGAACGGCGGTTTCATGGGCTATATGCATGCCAGCAAGGTGGTGGCAAATGCCGTTCAGGCCGCTCCCGCTCCTTCTGGTCGCGTGGCTACTGGTACGCGCTACGACTGGCTGGCCGCCCGTTATGTCACCGCTAGCGACCTTGCTGGCATGAGCAGCGGAGAGCTTCGCATCCTCCGCAACGCCATCTATGCGCGCCACTATCGTCGCTTCAAGGATGCCAATTTGCGCGCCTATTTCAATAACGAGGTGTGGTACGACGGTATTCGCGACGAGATTCCTGCCCGCGAACTGAACAAGTACGAGAAGTACAATATCGAATTTATCAAGAGATACGAGTAGTTTCCCGAAGAGAACTACGCATCTGCGCACCGACAAACCGCAGCACGTCCCTTCACAAAAAAGCCAGAATTCCTCGATGGAATGGCTGAAAATGTGGGAATGTGCTGTGGTTTTTCTGTGCGCTTTTGTTGTATTGTCGTT
>JAILAI010000254.1 GCA_024681705.1 Prevotella sp. | reverse complement strand
GCCAGAACCTTATAGAAGATGCCCTTGGGTAGCGCCTTGACGCCTTCTTCCTTTGACTTGGCAACGAGCCAGTCTTTGTTTGCCTGTATATACTCCCGTTTCTTCATGATGAAACCCATAATTTGCGACAAAATTACTCATAAATTCTTAGAACATATCAGAAACAACTTGTTTTCCAACATACTTTAACCCAAATCGTCGATTTGAATAGTTTTAATTTACTCGACCGACAACATATATTTCGTATCTCTGATTCTTTTTCGTTCATTATCGTGTATCGTTTTGACGTTTCTTAACACTTTTGTCACTCTTTTGTGTTAAAAAACGACCTCCCAAAACCTCATTTTTTTGAAGCAAAACTACCCACATATCTATCCCCTTTTTGCAATGTCGAGATAGCAGTCGGAAAGTCGGTTGAGCAAAACCGACAGTTTTGATCATCGAAATTGGCGCTTTTGATGACCGAAACTGCCGCTTTTGCTCATCGAAACTGCCGCTTTTGGTCACCCTTTTTTCGGGCTTTCTTGCATAATATTGGTATTTTTATTCTGAAAATTCGTCGACGGTTTTGTAATCGTTTGACAATCAAGGCTTTACGCTAACACCTCATGGCTGGCTTATTTAGGTGCTTCGGACTTTGCAATTGAAAATTTTTAAATCTCCGTGTTAAAACTACCCACATGAATTGTAAACAAATGTTATCGCCAGACTTGCTGCTCTCGCGCAATGAAGGTAGGTCGTTTGTTAAGTCTTATTACCCCAAAAGTCGCTCCTGATACAATATCAAAGGTCAACAATTCACTGAATGAACGTCGATGAAGAAAGGAGCGCATGCCCAAAATGGCAAGAAGAACGAACTGGAACAACAAATGGCAGACAAGGAATCAACCTGTACGTGAATGAACAAAAAGGCGGAAGACGCTCCCCGACATTCATTCTTTTACGTGCTCGCGTGAACATAATTATATTATAATATGAGGAGATACACATTAAGGAGTTGCAGGAGTTCCATACAAACAAAATAGCAAGAACAAAGCGTCAGGAGTTGCAGACGATACTTTAAGCAAACGTCCGCCACCCGACTTTGCCACCTTGCATGCAAAGAACAACAGATTTCATCTTTAGTCCCCCTTCAAAGATAAAAGCCCAAAGGCGGTGATGCGGAGAAAGTATCAAAATCGGCCAAATGCTTGTATAACAGACAGATGGAGAAAGGGCATTAAACTTTTGACTAGTTTTTTTATAAAACCGATATTTTCTTGCAAGGGGTTGAAATGCCCATATTGTAAATATTCACGAACAAATTTAACATTTCCGTATCCTCATATCGCCAATAGACAAAGGAAAAGGCCTAAATAAATAGTGTAAAAATAACAACTAACACGCTAAAAATGCGTGTTTTTTAAATTTTTTATGCAAGAAAAGCAACTAAAGCCAAAAAAAAGCAAGAAAAGATAAAAATACGGCAAGAAAGTATTACGTTATGAAAAAAATAACACTTACCTTTGCATCGTGAAAAAACGTAGAATCTGTCGAAGAACCTGCAATCAGCTTACACACCGAAGAAATCGGTATACCTAAAATAACAACGACTATACATCTGTTATAGATATACATAGACTCAGGGAAAAGATTTGTGAAACAGTCCGAAACAAAGGCCTGAAGGTTGCAGATATTTGCTGGATCTCTGAAAATGATATATAGAATATATTCACATCATAATAACCTAAGAAAGTACTTAAGTATGAATCAAGTCTTTAGAAAGACAGCCTTGTTGGCAGGCGCGTGTGCAATCGCTGGATTGTTCTACTCGCCCAATGCAATGGCTGAGTCTGCTGTAAAGTCGGTACAGGCTGTGCAGCAAGACCACAAAGTGACAGGTACCGTTGTCGACGCCATGGGGCCCGTTATTGGTGCGTCCATCGTGGAGAAGGGTACAAGTAATGGTACGGTTACCGATCTTGACGGTAACTACTCGCTCTCTGTGAAGCCCGGTGCAACGCTGGTCGTCAGCTACATCGGTTACAAGACTCAGGAAATCAAGGTGGGCAGCAACGCTCGCATTGACGTGACTCTCGACGAAGACAACACTAACCTCGACGAGGTTGTTGTCGTTGGTTACGGTGTCCAGAAGAAGAAACTCGTCACCGGTGCTACCGTACAGGTGAAGGGTGAGGACATCGCCAAGCTGAACACCACCAACGCGCTGACCGCCATGCAGTCGGCATCGCCGGGTGTGAACATCACCCAGAGCTCGTCGCAGCCGGGTAAAGGTTTCAAGGTGAACATTCGTGGTGTGGGCACCATCGGTGAGTCGTCACCGCTGCTCATCATCGACGGAATCAACTCCGGAACTGCCGACAACGGTCTGAACGGACTCAACCCTAACGACATCGAGTCAATCGACGTGCTGAAGGACGCCGCCTCCGCTGCCATCTACGGTGCACGTGCTGCCAACGGTGTGATTCTGGTCACCACCAAGCAGGGTAAGGCCGGAAAGCTACAGATCTCCTACGACGGATATGTGGGATGGTCCAATGCCTATAAGGTGCCCGGACTCGTCAACGCACAGCAGTACATGCAGCTGATCAACGAAACTTACTTCAACACCTATGGCAACCTGCCCGAATGGTCGTCGCTCGTTCCTGCAAACATCCTGCAGCAGGTACAGAACGGATGGGAAGGCACCGACTGGTTCAAGGAGTATGAAAACAAGAACGCACTGCAGTTTAGCCACGCCGTCAGCCTGACCGGTGGCACAGAGCGCTCGAAGTTCTCCATGAGCCTGAACTACAGTTCAAACGAAGGTATCATGGGTGGCGACAACGCCTCGTCGTACAACCGCTACGGTGGCCGCATCAACTCCGAGCATGTGCTGCTCAAGGGCAAGACCCACGACATCATTACCATCGGTGAGAACCTGTCGTACTGGTATCACAAAAGCCACGACCTCGCTGAAGGCAACGGTTACTGGAACATCATGCAGGCCGCCTACGTGGCAAGCCCGCTGGTGAAGCCCTACAACGAGGACGGCACCATTTCATCATACGGCAAGAACGGCGCTGGCTACAGCACCATGATCTATAGCAACCCGCTGAACCACTTCCTGGCTGGTGGATTCAACTCCATCAACAAGAACCGTGACTTCGGTGTGGGCGCAACATTCTATTGGATCATCGAGCCCATCAAGAACCTGCGCTACCGCGGACAGTTCAACACTGGCTACAGCGCAAGCAACAGCCGCAGCATCAGCTTGCCCTACAGCTCGAGCTCTACAAGTGCAAGCGTCAACTACGGCCTGAACATGAGCCAGAACCAGAGTTCAAGTTTCTCTCTCGAGAACACTCTTTCTTATATTCTCCCGAAGTTCGGAAAGAATACCATTGACGTGCTCGTTGGTCAGTCGTTCGAGCGCAGCCACTGGAGCACAGGAATGAGCATGAACTTCTCTACAGGCGCTCCTGGTTCGCTGGTCTACAACGGCTGGGACTACACCATCCCCTCAAACTTCGAAAAGGACGGCATGACTGGTTTCGGCGGCTGGGACAACCCGATGGCAGGCAGCATTGCTTCGTTCTTCGGACGTGCCAACTGGAACTACGACGAGAAGTACATGGCAACAGCCATCATCCGTGCCGACGGTTCCAACAACTTCGCTCGCGGACACCGCTGGGGCTACTTCCCCTCTTTCTCGGCAGGTTGGGTCATCAGCAACGAAAGCTTCATGCAGAGTACTTCTTCATGGATGGACTTCTTGAAGTTCCGCGCAAGCTGGGGACAGAACGGTAACTGTAACATCGGTAACTTCTACTATCTGTCGAACATCGGCTTTTCGCCCACCGACTATAAGGACTACGGCTACAAGTTCAGCAACGACTACACAGGCACTGTCAATGGCGACTACAACTCAGGTGCATACGCAAAGAATGTGCCCAACGAAGAAGTGACATGGGAAACCTCTGAGCAGATTAACATCGGTATCGACGCCCGCTTCCTCCGCAGCCGTCTCGGTGTTGCCTTCGACTGGTACAAGAAGACCACAAAGGACTGGCTCGTACAGGCTCCTATGAACGAGGTGCTGGGTTATGAGGAACCTGCCATGATCAACGGTGGTGACATTGAGAACACCGGTATCGAGCTCGCTCTGTCATGGAACGACCAGATTGGTCAGGACTTCCGCTATCACGCCAACCTGAACCTCGCCACCAACCACAACGAAGTGACCCGCCTGGCTGCCGCCGGTGGTAAGATTGGTACCGACAGTAAGTACGCCAGCACGTTGTTCCAGAACTCCAGCTACGTTTCTGTTGTTGAAGAAGGCCACCCCGTAGGCTACTTCTACGGAATGTCTTATGACGGCATCTGGCAGAACATGGCTCAGATTGATGCTGCACGCGCAGCTGGCAAGGCCGTTCTGGCCGACGCTCAGCCTGGTGATCCTATCTGGGACGACTTCGATGGCGACGGCGTGATCAACTACGACAACGACCGCCACGAGATTGGTAACCCGCATCCCGATGTGACCCTCGGCGTCAGCTTCGGCTTCGACTATAAAGGCTTCGACTTCGGAGTGACAGGCTTCGGTGCTTTCGGACAGCAGATCATGCAGTGCTACCGCACCGCCCTTCTTGCTAACCCCTTCAACCACTACACTACCGACGCATTCGACCGCTGGCATGGCGAAGGCACCAGCAACACGATGCCCCGCCTGACCGTAGGTGCCATTGCAGACCAGTGGGTTTCTACTCGCTACATGCAGAATGCCGACTACTTCAAGATTCAGAACATCACGCTCGGCTACGACTTCAACAAGATCTGGAAGTCGTCTCCCTTCGCACAGCTCCGCCTCTATGTACAGGCTCAGAACCTTGTCACCTTCACTGGCTACACGGGAGTTGACCCCGAGTGCTCGTCAGACGGTGGTAAGAGTGCCGACAACATGAACTTCATTCGCGGCATTGACGTGGGCCTCTATCCTACAGCTCGTACCTTTATCGTTGGTGCCAGCATCAAGTTCTAATACATTATTAATATATAGTATAAGTGAAGAATATGAAAAAGATATATTTAATGGCAATCGCGGCTATCTTCGCTTTCGCTTCTTGCGAAGACTTCCTCGATTCATCCAACTACACAGAGGCCAACACCGGTAACTATCCGGCCTCAGCTGGCGACCTGAACAAGGAGCTTGCCGCCCTCTATGGTGTGATGAACCAGATGAGCACCACCCCGTTGGAGACTCCTTGGTTTGTCAACTACATCATGTCTGACGATGCCAATGGTGCCGGTGGTACGGGCGACGTGGAGTCGCACGCTATCGGACATCTGGTGGCTAACAAGGACAACCTCTTCGACAACGCATGGCACAACACCTACGTAGGTATCGCCCGTGCCAACGCTATCATCTATGCTGTCGACGCCTTCGACTGGACTGGTCAGGAAAAGACCCGCAACCAGCTCCTCGGCGAGGCTTACTTCATGCGCGGCCTGTTCTACCTCTGGGGCGTTCAGTTCTGGGGCGACATTCCCGCTTACTGGGCAGCCGCTGCTCCCGACCCATGCCCTCAGCAGAGCGCAGAGGAAGTCATCATGCCGCACATCCTGGCCGACTTCGTAAGTGCTTCTGAGCTGATGAGCCACGGTGCAACCACCTTTGGCGACGGACATGCCACAAAGGGTGCCGCAGAAGGTTTCCTCGGACGTGCCTACCTCTTCTATGAGGGCTTCTACAAGAAGGTCGGTGAAATGGCAAAAGCCAATCCTGAGGCTGTGGAGCTTCCTGAACAGGAAGGTGTGAAGGGCGCTCTGTCGAAGCAGGACGTTGTTGCCTACCTGAACGATGCCATCCAGAACAGTGGTTACAAACTGGTGGAAGACTATCGTCTGCTGTGGCAGTACTCTAACGAGATTACCGCTCCCGACTATCCCTTCGTGAAGGATCTTGCAGACCAGGGCAAGTACTGGGCTGGCAACGGAAACTCTGAGGAGATGTTCCAGGTGCAGTATATGAACGCCGGTTCCTGGAACGGCAACATCGCCATGGGCTTCACCAATCAGGCTTCGCTCTACTGCGGTCTCCGCTGCGATGACGATGGTGCAGGCCATGTGAACGGTGATGCTGACGAAATGCCTTTCGGACAGGGCTGGGGTCAGGGCACCATCAATGCCAACCTCTGGGACGACTGGTCGGATTCAGACCCGCGTAAGGCTGCTTCTGTTCTCAATGCCAAGGAGGAGATCCCGAGCTTCGTGTTCACCACATCATGCTCTGAGGACGCCGGCTACTACAACAAGAAGTGGATGCCCATCACCTGCGCCAACTCTTCTTGGGACGATTTCAACAACCGCTACACCTGGTGGGGACAGCTGCGCTACAACATTGGTGGCACAACTGTTGACGACGAGGGCAAGACGGTTGCCAAGATTCCGCAGAACAACGGTAACTCTTTCCAGGGTGAACACTACGCCGACATGGTGCTGCTCCGTCTGGCCGACGTCATGCTGATGCAGAGTGAGCTTACAGGCGACGCCACTCAGATGAACGCCGTACGTGCCCGTGCCGGTCTGGCTCCCATCAACTACAGTTGGGAAAACATCCAGAGCGAGCGCCGCTGGGAGTTTGCCGGCGAAGGCCTCCGCTTCAACGACCTGCGCCGCTGGTCGGGAAAGAACGGTGGCGAGAACTGCCTTGCTGCCCGCATGCTCGAGCGCCAGAACGGTTCACTTGTCTACTACACAGGCAAGAAGTCAAAGATGAAGCATGCTACCTCTTCATGGGCAAAGCGCTATGCAGAGACCGACGGTTTTCTTATGATTCCTCCTGCACAGATCACCATTACCGACAATCCTGACGTGCTGAAGCAGAACGCAGGCTGGGGTTCCGGCGTGGCCGATGCCAACATTGCAGGTACACCCGTCTACGAAACCGAGTAATTAACGATTAAACAGAAACACGACATGAAAAAGTCAATAGTATTGTTCGCAGTAGCACTGGGCGTGCTCACTTCTTGCGACCCCATCAAGGACGAGCAGGACTTCGACGTGACGAACATTTCGGCCAACGACCTGCTCAATGGCGCCACCTTTGCGCAGTATGCCGATGCCGCATGCACCACTCCTGCCGCCGATGGTAACTACATCAAATACAATGTGCCCAACACTTCGAGTGTTTACATCTACTACGTGAAAGACGACGGCTCTAAGTTCAAGCTGGCCAGCGGCTCTGCTGGTGGCGTGTTCTTCTTCCAGCCCAAGCGCGGCTCCGACCCCAACCAGACGGTCTACTTCAAGTATATCAACCAGAACGGCGACGAGGTGGAGGCCTCTAAGCAGTTCACGGTTGCTGTTGCAGCCGAGCTTCTTCCCGAAGTTCGCCTCATCGCTTCCAACGACTATGGCAAGAAGACATGGACATGGGATGCTGGCGGCGACAGCGATGCCGGCGAAGGACGCTGCTGGGGTAACATGGGTTCTCCGGGCAACGGCGACGGCTTCATCGGTGGCTACATCTGGTGGGGCGTGAGCGACGCTGCCGACCTCGTGGGCCAGCTCAACCACTCTGTCAGCGGCCAGGCCACTGGCGAGGAAGACAACAACGCCTACATGACCTTCAGCGACGACGGTATCGTAACCACCTACGCTGCCGACGGCACGAAGATTCGCGAGGCTTCCTACGAAATCCAGAACTACGACACCAGCAACACCTGGCAGGTGGGTACACTCCATGTGGACCAGCCGGGTACGCTCTTCCCCTTCGAGATCAACGCTGGCGGTCGCTATGTGACCGACTTCGAAATCCACAAGCTCACCTCCGACAAGCTCGTGCTCGCCTATCCCGACAACGGCAAGTGGGACGGCTGGTCTGAGGGCACCTACTGGTGCTTCAAGAGCCAGAGCGATGCCACGGGTATGCTCTATGGCTATGACAAGGGTAAGGACTGGACCTGGGACGCAGGTGGCGACAGCGATGCTGGCGAAGGACGCTGCTGGGGTAACATGGGTTCGCCGGGTAGCGGCGACGGCTTCATCGGTGGCTACATCTGGTGGGGCGTGAGCGACGCTGCCGACCTCGTGGGTCAGCTCAACCACTCTGTCAGCGGCAACGCTACAGGTGAGGAGAACAACGCTGCCTACATGACCTTCACGCCCGACGGAATCGTCTACACCTACGCTGCCGACGGTTCGAAGATTCGTGAGGCCAACTTCGAAATCCAGGGTTGGGATCCCAAGAACACATGGCAGCTGGGAACGCTCTCTCTCAACGAGCCGGGCACCTTGTTCCCCTTCGAAATCAACGCTGGTGGACGCTATGTGACAAACTTCGAGATTCATAAGCTCACCGACAGCAAGCTCGTCCTCGCATATCCCGACAACGGCAAGTGGGACGGCTGGTCTGAGGGAACTTATTGGTGCTTCAAGAAGAAGTAAAATTCTTCTGATCCACATACATACTACATCATCCGCCCTGCATCGCGAAGATGCGGGGCGGTTTTGTCTCAGCCTTATGATTGCAAGGAAACACAGACCACGGCTTCGTTCTTGAAGGGCAAAAGCAGCAATGTGAGCTGGCTGAAGCGCTGAATTGCGCTCGCCATTTTGGCAATTTCGGGGAACAAAGTCAATGGAATTGTCGGACAAAACCAATGGAATTGATAAACAAAATCAATGGAATTGCCAGACAAAACCAATGGATTCGTTTCCCGAAAACGGCAATTTCGCTGAACGCGATTGACGGAATAGCCGAACAAAGTTACCAATCTTGTTTCGCTAAATTGCACTCTCCTATGGCTCTGCTTGCAAATAGATTTGGCAAATTCAGAAAATAGTTGTACTTTTGCACGGGTAAATTCCCGGTTTGTAAAGTTATCATGACAAACTACCTCTACAGGCACTGGAAAACGCCGCTGACACTCTTGCTGGGCATCGCGGTTTTCTTCTTCTGGTGGAAAGCCTACCCCCACGCGCTTTCCTATCAGGAGCAGTACCAGCTGTTCCTGTGGACTCCGCAATACTTTTCAGAGCGCGTTGCCGTTCCCGGCGGCCTGGCCGACTGGCTAGGCGAGCTGGTGGTGCAGTTCTACTACGTGGAATGGCTTGGCGCATTCCTGCTTTCTTTGTTCTTCATGCTGCTGCAACGGCTCGTGTGGGCCTGCATGAAAAGCCATGCGCTCCTGCTCTATCCTCTGTCCTTCATTCCGTGCGTCCTGCTTCTTTGGAGCATGGGCGACGCCAGCGTGTTGCTTGGCTACGGCATGGCTTTGGCAGGCGTTCTGACCTTTTCGTGCCTCACACACCTCTTCGGGCTTCATAAAGGGAGGAAACCGCTACTTTGGGCTGTCGTTGCCGACGTTGTGCTGATACCATTGGTCTACTGGCTGTTCGGCGGTCTGGTATGGCTCTACGTCTGCATCCGCACCATCTACATGGGAGGACGGCCATGGCTCTGGACGGTGATATGGATGGGCGCTGTCCTTTGTGCGGCTTGCTTTGCGCTTCCCCAGTGGCCTGACTCGCTGATCATCATGCCCACCGCATACTATAGGATTCCTTTGCAATGCCCTTGGACGCTGAGCATCATCCCGCTCGTCGTGTTCCTTCTCTGTACCATGGCAGCGTTTTGGAAAGGCGAAAAAACAAGACCGACGACAAGAATCCGAAAGGGTGTCTGGGCCGCACTGCTGGCGGAAACCGCTGCCGTGGCCGCCTTCGCCTGCTGGCTGGTGCCCACGGGGTTCGACAAAGACACGTATGCCCTCATCCGTCAGGACTATCTGGTGAGAAACCAGCGGTGGGACGACATCATCAAGGAGGCCGCCGACTATCAGGTGCGCACGCCGTTCAGCTCGGTATGTGTCAACCTTGCGCTGTCGCAAAAACGGCTGCTCGCCGACCGGATGTTCGACTTCTATCAGAGCGGCGACGACGCCCTCATCATGCATTCCATAGGCGACCTCACCTCCAACATGCCGTCGATGGAAGCCCTTTGGCACCTGGGCATGGTCAATGCCACACAGCGCTATGCCTTCAACCTGCAAGGCTCCATCCTCAATGCCAAGCGAAGTGGCCGGCTGACGCGTCGCATTGCCCAGTGCATGCTTGCAAACGGCCACTACCAGACGGCCCGGAAGCAGCTACAATGGCTTAGCCAAAGCCTCTTCTACCGGCAGTGGGCCAACGAGCGGCTGGCAGCCTTGCAACAGGAAGGCGCCGCTCGCGAACGCGCCATCCTCAGCGATGCCGACATCAAGCGTGTGCGCAGCCTGCGCTTCAAAAGCGACTTCCTGTTCAGCATCGGAGAGCCAGCCACCATGTTTGGGCTGCTCTTCAACGACAACCACCAGAACCTGATGGCACTCGACTACTTCCTGGCACAGCACCTACTGTCGGGCAACCTGCCCGCCTTCCAGCAATACCTTGCGTGGGCGCAGCAGTACGGCGGCTACCGACAGATGCCCTTGGGCTATCAGGACGTCATGCGCTGCATCCAGAACAACGGAAACGTCAGCGACTCGCCGTATAGAAACTATGTGAAAAGAATGACCGGACAATGAGAAATGCCCTCTACATACTTGCCCTCGCCTGGCTGTTGGCAGCCTGCTCGTCGGAACCCGTGAACCCCACGAAGGCCGACCGTCTGCCGCCAATCTATCCCGACTACATCGGCGTGACCATACCCGCCACCATCGCACCCCTCGACTTCGCCATGGCCGACGAGCAGGTGGAGCGCATCGACGTGGTGGCGCGCGGCAGCAAGGGCGGACAGCTGCATGCCAACGGAACATGGGCTGAGTGGGACATCGACGGCTGGCACGAGCTGACCAATCAGAACATCGGCGGAAGCATCACGCTGACCGTCTGCGCCCTGAAAGACGGACAGTGGACGCAGTATCGCGACTTCACCATTGCCGTCAGCGCGTTCCCGCTCAACGACTACGGCCTCACCTACCGTCGCATCGCACCGGGCTACGAGGTGGGCGGCGACATCGGCATCTACCAAAGAGACCTGCACACCTTCACCGAAGAGCCCATCCTGACGGAGACCGCCGTACCCGGGCGCTGCATGAACTGCCACACGCCCAACCGCACAGACCCGTCGCTGTTCACCCTGCAGATACGCGGCGAAGGCGGAGGAACGCTGGTTCAGCGCGACGGCACGCAGACCTGGTACGACACAAAGACCGACTCTACCAAGGCGGCAGGCTCCTACGCCTCGTGGCATCCGTCGGGCCGCTACTGCGCCTACGCCACCAACAGCGTACACCAGAGCTTCTTCGTCGGCACCAAACAGCGCATCGAGGTGTACCACAAGTTCAGCAATATCATCCTGCTCGACACACATAGCAACGAGCTTCTTCTCAGTCCGCTGCTCCAGACACCCGACCTTGAGATCTTCCCGGCGTTCTCAGCCCAGGGCGACACCATCTTCTTCAGTACCTCAAAGCCCTGTAACGTGCCAGCCGAATACGAGAAGGTGAAGTGCTCGCTCTGCGCCATCGCCTTCGACGCCACGACAGGCACCTACGGCAACGCTGTCGACACGCTGCTCAACGGCCCTCGCGACAACATGAGCTACACGCTGGCACGCCCCAGCTACGACGGCCGCTGGCTGATGTATTGCCGCAGCAGCCGCAGCAACTTCCCGGTATGTCAGCCCGATGCAGACCTGTGGATGATGGACCTCAAGACGAGGCATACGCGCCCCCTTCACGAGGCCAACAGCCCCGACACAGAGAGCTATCACAACTGGAGTTCAGACAGCCACTGGTTCGTTTTCTCCAGCAAGCGCGAGGATGGCATGTACACCATGCTCTATCTGGCGTGCGTCGACAACCAGGGAAAGGTGAGCAAGCCCTTCCTGCTGCCGCAGCGCAACCCCCGCAAGTTCTACGCCGAGATGATGGACGCCTACAACGTTCCCGACTTCACCAGGACGCGCGTGCAGTTTGATGCCCGCAAGGCCCATAAGGAAGTGTTCAGCGGCGAGCGCGTGAAAGTGACGATCAGAAATAACAAATAAAACAAGAATACATGAAAAAGAATCTGTTTTGCATGCTGGCCACCGCCATGATCGCCATCCTGGCGGGCTGTCAGCAGAAGAATCCAGACGAGTGTCGCATCCATGGAATTGTCGTCGGCGAACAGTACGAGGGCAAGCGCATCTTCCTTGTCCCGCTGGAAGGAGAGGCCACCGCCGCGACTGTCGACTCCGTGGAAATCAAGAACGGCAAGTTTGAGTTTGCGACCACAAACATGCAGATGTACAAAATCCTGGTGGACATCCACTACCGCCTCAATGTGCAGCCTATCATCATCGTGGGCGAGCCTGGCGATGTGCGCGTGTCGGTCGACAGCGTCAGCCACGCCAGCGGTACGCCTCAGAACGACTCGCTTGAGCAATGGAAGCTGAAAACCGAGCTTCACAACATCCAATACTACCGGATGCAGCGCACCATTGCGCAGCTCAAGCAGGAGGGCAACGAGCAGCAGGCTGCAGCCTACAAGCAGCAATGCGACAGCATCCACATCGCCTACAAGAACTACACGCGGCGAATGGCATCGAACATGAAAGAGGGCGTGCTCCACGATTTCCTCGTGAAGCTCTTCCCAACCACCTACCAGAAGAAACTTCCCGATGGAAGAATAGCCACCATGAACGCCGACACGAATGAAGAAATCGCTCAATAGGCTCTGGCCTCCGTTGCTGACGCTCGCCTTCGGGCTGGCAGTCTTCCTGTTCTGGCGCATCCGGTACCCTGCCGCGCTGGCCTATCAGGAACAGTTCCAGCTGTTCCTTCTGACTGGTGAGTACATGCGGCAGACGCTTTCGCTACCTGCAGGCCTTTCGCGCTGGCTGGCTGAGTTCGTGGTGCAATTTTACAACAATGTCACATTCGGTGCCGTTCTGCTGGCATTGCTCCTGATGTTGTTGCAACGGCTCACGTGGCGCATCAGTCGTGAGAAGGCGTCCTACGCGCTGAGTTTCCTTCCTGCCATCGTCATGCTCTTCGCTCTTGGCGACGAGAACGTGATGCTCACCTACGTTGTGGCCCTGATCATCGTGTTGCTTGGTATCTGGCTACTCCCCAAAGGACAGGGTTGGAAGACGTGGGTCTACTTGCTCATTGCCACACCCCTACTCTACTGGATGGCAGGTCCGCTGGCTATATTCCTGCCCATCTATCTGCTCATCCGCGAAGTCGTTGATTCGAAGAACAAATCCAAAGGCATCCTCATGGGCATCGTTGGCCTCATCTATATGATAGCCATCGTGATTCTTTCTTCCCACATTGTCAACTATCCTCTCGACTGGCTTTCCATGGGCATCGGCTACTACCGGTTCCCCCTTGTCATCTCCTACGCGTCGGTGGCTGCCGCCGTGCTGGCCATCGTTGTGGCTTTTGTCCGTCTGCCCCAGCGTAAATGGACGGAACTCGTAGCAACTATTGCTGTCGCCGTAGTGGCCTTCCTACTGATACCTCAAGGCTTTGATGCAAAGAAATACGACCTCATAGAATACGACTATCTGGTGCGAACCCACAAGTGGGACGCCATCATCGCGAAGAGCGAACGCAAGCAGCCCGACCTGCCAATGAGCGTCTGTGCTACCAATCTGGCCCTTGGCATGACCAACCAGTTGGGCGACCGCGCCTTCCATTTCTACCAGCGCGGTTCACAAGGTCTGCTACCGCCGTTCGAGCGCAACTTCGCCTCCACCCTACTAACGGGCGAGGCCTACTGGCAACTAGGACTTGTAAACACAGCCCAACGATTCGCTTTCGAAGCAATGGAGGCATTGCCCAACTACAACAAGAGCTGTCGTGTGGTGAAACGTCTGGCCGAAACCAACCTTATCAACGGTCAGTATGAGGTGGCGCGCAAGTATCTAGAGATGCTTCAGCACACCACATTCTACAGCCGTTGGGCCGACCGCATCATGGAACTGCTGGGCAACGAGAAGGCCATCAACGAGCATCCCCTCTACGGCCGTATGCGCCAGTTACAGCTGAAGGACGACTTCCTATTCAGCGAACGTGAGATGGACAAGATGATTGGCCAGTTATTCATCCACAACCCATCGAACGATATGGCCAAGCAATACCTGCTGCTCTATCCATTGCTCGACCGCGACATCAACACCTTCATGCAGTATTTCGGTGCTGTACAAAGCAAGGTCAGCTACTTCCCGACCATCGCTCAAGAAGCCGTTGTCTTCGGTTACTACAAGCAACGTCAGCAACCCCCTCAAGGTTTGGTCAGCGACCTGATGCTACAGAACATGAACCGCTTCAGTCAGGCCTATGCTGCAGGTCCGAAATCTCCTCAGCTCGAAGCCTTCCGAGGTACCTTGTGGTACTATCTCAGCGGTGCTGGCGAATCAAAATGACAAACGAAAAGACACCTATGACAAAGAATCACCAAGCCATAAAGGGCGCTGCCCGAATGATACGGGACATCAGAATACTTCTCTGTCCGCTGTTCTTCCTGCTGATGCTCGCCTCGTGCGAACAACGGCCCGGCGACAATATGCAGAAAAAAGACGAACTGCCGAAGATCTATCCCGACTATGTGGGCGTCACCATACCAGCTGACATCGCGCCTCTGAACTTCAGCTACGCAGGTAGCAATGAGGCCGAGGTCGTTGACGTTACCGTGCGCGGCAGCAAAGGCGGCGAGATATACGCCAACGGCGAATGGGCCGACTTCGACATCGACGAGTGGCATGAATTGCTTCAGCAGAATCGCGGAGCAAAACTCACCTTCACCACGTGCGTCAAAGAGAATGGCCAATGGACCCAATACAAGGACTTCACCGTTGACGTAAGTACCTACGCGCTCGACGAGTGGGGACTCACCTACCGCCGCATCGCCCCGGGCTATGAGGTGTACAGCCACATGGGACTCTACCAGCGCAACCTGTCGAACTTCGACGAAGAAGCCATCATCGAGAACAC
>JAILAI010000242.1 GCA_024681705.1 Prevotella sp. | reverse complement strand
TTTCCGTCGTAGACGATGACGCGAACGTCACGGGCATACGAACCGGTGAGCGGTCCCTGCTCCATACGCTCCTGCACACCCTTCAAGATGGCGGGCATGAAGCGGGCGTCGATAGCACCACCAACCACAGAGTTCATGAAGACGAGCTTGCCACCCCACTCGAGGTCGATTTCCTGCTTGCTCTTGATGTTCATGCGGAACTCCTGACCACCGAACTTATAAACCGTCGGATCGGGCATGCCTTCTGCATAAGGCTCAACGATGAGGTGTACCTCACCAAACTGTCCGGCACCACCCGACTGTTTCTTATGACGATAGTCGGCACGTGCGGCCTTCGTGATGGTCTCACGATAAGGAATCTTCGGCTCAACGTATTCAATCTGAATCTTCTCGTTGTTCTCCATACGCCATTTCAGCGTGCGCAGGTGGAACTCACCCTGTCCGTGCACGATGATCTGCTTCAGTTCCTTCGACTGCTCAACCACCCATGTGGGATCCTCCTGACGCATCTTCGTCAGGGCAGCCATCATCTTCTCCGTCTCACTCTCGTTAACGGCCTTTACGGCACGACTATACTTCGAGTTCGGATACTTGATGAAGTCGAAACGGTTCTCAGCGTCCTTGCTATTCAAGGTGTTGCCAGTCTTCACGTCCTTCAGCTTCACGGTGCAACCGATATCGCCTGCATTCAACTGGTCAACGGGCTGACGGTTGGCACCAGCGCACACATAGAGCGATGCCAGACGCTCCTTCGAGCCACGATCGGCATTGGTCAGATCGTCGCCGGTCTTCACGCTACCGCTCATCACCTTGAAATAAGATACCTCACCGATGTGGGGTTCCATACCGGTCTTGAAGAAATAGATTGAAGCGGGAGCATTGCTGTCGGCCTTCACTTCTTCGCCACGTGTATTGTGAACCTGAGGCATATCGCTCACGAAAGGAACAACATTACCGAGGAATTCCATCAGACGACGCACGCCCATGCTCTTTCCACCACATACGCAGAAGATGGGGAAGATAGAACGGGTTACAAGACCCTTGCGGATGCCTTCGCGCATTTCGTCTTCGGTGAGTGACTCTTCCATGAAGAATTTCTCCATCAGAGCCTCATCGTTCTCGGCGGCAGCCTCAACGAGTGCAGCGTGCAACTCCATTGCCTTGTCCATTTCCTCAGCTGGAATCTCTTCGATGATGGGAGCACCACCCTCGGGCTTCCACGAGTATTTCTTCATCAGCAACACGTCGATGACGGCATTGAAGTTAGGACCTGTGGCAATAGGATACTGAACGGGAACGCACTTCGGGCCATAGATGTCGCGCATCTGCGAAAGAATCACGTCGAAGTCGCAATGCTCGCGGTCGAGTTGATTCACGAGGAAGATCACCGGCTTCTTCAGCTTGTCGGTATAGCGGAAGATATTCTGAGTTCCTACCTCAGGGCCATACTGGCCGTTGATGAGAATCAGAGCCTGATCGGTCACGTTCAATGCTGTGATGGCACCACCAACAAAGTCATCGCTACCCGGGCAGTCGATGATGTTGAGCTTCTTGTTGTTCCACTCCACATTGAAGACAGTAGAGAATACGCTATAGCCGTATTCCTGCTCAACGGGGAAGTAGTCGCTCACGGTGTTCTTTGCTTCAACTGTGCCACGACGCTTGATTACGCCACTTTCATAAAGCATACTCTCGGCAAGTGTGGTCTTGCCGCTACCCGCACTGCCAAGCAATGCGATGTTCTTGATTTCATTAGTTTGATATACTTTCATATCATTCAGATTAAGTTATATTAGAAAATATTGGGGACTAAGTTACGACTTTTTACAAAACTGACAAAAGAAATTACCGAAAAGGTGTCTTTTTTTTAAACTTATTAGTAATTTTGCGCCAAAAACAACCAAATGGTCGGACTTTATCTTCACATTCCGTTTTGCAAAAGCCGTTGTTTCTACTGCGGTTTCTACTCTTCTACGCACCACGAACTGATGCACGAATATGTGGATGCATTGTGCGGTGAAATGGAGTTGAGGAGAAGCGTTTCTGGCATCCGAACCATCTATCTTGGTGGAGGCACTCCTTCGCAACTCTCACCCGACCTTCTCCAGAGGCTGTTCTTATATATATATAAGGTGTACGAGGTGGACAAGAATGCAGAGATCACCATCGAATGCAACCCCGACGACGTGACGGATTCCTACGCTTCTGCCCTCGCTTCACTGCCCGTCAACCGCGTGAGTATGGGTGTGCAGACATTCTCCGACGAGCGTCTTCGATTCCTCAGGCGGCGTCATAGTGCTAGCCAGGTGGCCGAAGCCATCGAACGACTACGACGAAATGGCATCGCGAACATCAGCATTGACCTGATGTTTGGCTTTCCCAATGAGACGCTTTCTGAGTGGGAAAGCGACATCGAGGAGGCACTGAAGCTCAACGTAGAACACATCTCGGCCTATTCGCTGATGTACGAAGAGGGAACGCCGCTCTACGAATGGAAGAAGCGAATGAAGCTGGAAGAGGACGACGAATTGAGCCGCGAGATGTACGAAACGCTCATCGACCGTCTGACGGCTGCCGGTTTCGAGCACTACGAAATCAGCAACTTCGCGCGCAAGACCCCAACGGCAGGCTCGTGGCGTAGCAAGCACAATAGCTGCTATTGGAATGGGACGCACTACATCGGACTCGGTGCAGCCGCCCATAGCTACGACGGGCGGACCCGAAGTTGGAATGTGGCCGACCTGAGACAATATATCCAGCGCATCAATAACGGTGAACTTGCCACCGAAGACTCTGAAACAATCGACGAGACAACGCGCTACAACGACCTCATCACCACTGCCTTGCGCACTCGCGACGGCATCGACCTGAGCACTTTCGACCAGCGCTTCTCACCCACCTTCAAAGACTACCTGTTGGAAAACGCCAAGCCACATCTCCGTCAGGGCCTGCTTCAGATAGAAGACAACCAGCTACACCTCTCGCGCAACGGTCTTTTCGTCAGCGACGACATCATGAGCGACCTCATCAAGTTGAGCGAATAGAAACGAAGAAAGGGGCGAAAAGCCCCTTCCTTGCTATCAGTTGTTCTTTCTGATTTCGGTTTGTTCTGGAGTCGATCACTCCTCCACAATCGTCTTGAACTTGTTCCATCCCTCCACCGACTTGAAGTCGCTGGCCGATCCACGCGGCACAATCACGCGGGCAGCACCCAGCGTTCGCTCGTCGAAGGCCATACCAATGCTGGCACGAGTCATAGCGCAACGGATGGTCTGAAGCGGACAACCATAGAACGAGAAGTCGCTGATGCTCCATATACTTGCGGGGAAACTGATGATCTTCAGCGTCTTCACATCGCGGAATGCGGCAGGATAAACCTCCATCACACCGCGCGGAACCTCGTAGCTTTCAATATTCTTCGCCTGAGGACAACGCACCAGGCGTTCCATCGAAGCATTGAAGAGAATGCCATCAACAGAAGTGAAATAATCACTGCCCGAAGCATTGATTTCCTTCAACGAAGGACAATTGCCGAAGGCGTCGTTAGAGACCGACATCACCGACTTGGGCAATGTGACCGAACGCAAAGCCGTGCATCCGTAGAAGAAACGTGTGGACAAGCGATCGGCCTGTGTGTAGGCGTCCTGATCGGAACCCACGGGGTAATAGCAGGCGCCTCCCTCCACGATGTTGGCGTCCGTCATGTCGAGTTCA
>JAILAI010000239.1 GCA_024681705.1 Prevotella sp. | reverse complement strand
AGATGGTTCCGCAGATGGTGTGGCCGTCTACGGTGCTCAGGCAGAAGTTCTGCACGGTGTAGCCGTCGTGGCGACGCGTGGCTCCGAACTTGTTGCTCTCGGTCTGATGGAGCGCTCGCAGGGGTTCGATGCCCAGCCGCTGGCTCACCTCCCGACGCAACGTGTCGCGTCGAGCCTCCCATTGTGCCTTATTATTATATAAGGTGCTGAGCCATCCGATGAGTTTTTCGCCGTCGGCAGGTTGGCGTCGCGGATATTCATAACGCTTCACCTTCCACAAGTTGCCCTGCTGGTAGACGGGTTTGAAATCGAACGGCGCCAGCAGATTGGTCAGCGTTTCCTCAACGGAGTAGGGCCGTATGCGGAAATCGGCGTAGGCTATCTTCAGCCCGGTGGTGTCCATGTCGTATTTCAGACGAATGCCGAAGCGTTGTTGCACGTCGCCCATCACGTCGTGGAGCGAACGTGTGAACTTGTTTTCAAACGTCTGTGCCGCACTTTTGCCCGGCAAAAGCATCAGGACAAGCAGCAACAGGAGTCCGGCTGTCTTTTTGTTTTTTCGTTGCTCGTGTATCATTTTCTCGATTTTTGGTTTTCACATCATGTTTCCGTCGTTGTCGTAGGGTCATTCTGCCCTTAGCATTCCCAGATCCTTTCGGTTGGCCGCCAGTCGTCCGTCGATGAAGATGGAGAGACCCGAGCCCTGATGATAGCGCTGTCCGTCGCGGTCCCACACGATGGTCAGCGAGTGTCCGCGGTAGTTCACGCCGTCCAGACAGAAGTAGTCCCAGCGGTCTTTCGGGATGAGCGGGTTGACGACGACGGAACCGTCGGTTTGCGGACGCAACCCCACAATGCCGGTAATCATCAGGTCGTTGAAAGTCGAATGGTTGTAGTAGCGCGAGCGTTCGCGGTCGCCCATCAGCCAGGCGCCGTTTTTCTCGTCGAGGTATTCGCCGATATATGGACGTCCGCGATGGTGCTGACTCTCTACGTAGAGCTCCATCTGTCGGAAGAAGACGGAGTCGTTCACCACGTGGGGTGCGGGATAGTCGTTCAGGTAGTTGGCCAAAGCGGTGAGCGTCTGAGAGGTGGCGAAGGGCCAGATGGCACCGTCCCATTCACATTTGCCCACGCCGTGCGAGCGGAATTCGGGATGTCGGCGCTCGGCCGTTGTCAGTCCGTAGGGCGCAGAAAAGCCCATTTCATCGGTCAACTGGCGCCAAGCCTCGTCGTAGCTCCGGTCGGTTGTTGGGGGAAGGTTGAAGTACCAGGGAATGAATCCGATGGCCTCGCGCACCTGTGCCGACGAGTCGCCGCGCAGGGTCTCGAAGAACTGGTGTTCCTTGTTCCACATCTTCTCGTGGAGCAGTGTGCGAAGCGAGTCGCCTTCCTGTTGGTATCGTTGTGCCTTGCCGGCATCGCCGGTCAGTGAGTTCAGCCACGACAGAGCGTAAGCGTTGCCGCACATGTATGAGTTGATGGTGGGTCGGGCGTATTGCTTCTTGCGTCCGCCGCTGATGCTTTCCTCCATGCCGTCCTGCACATCGCCCTGCCAGTAGAGTCCGCTGGGCAGACGGTTGGTCGATTTCCACCGCGCGTATTCTTCCTCCAGGCGCGGTTTCAGTCCGACGAGGAACGTTGTGTCGCCCTGAACCTTCCATGCCTGGACGATGGCCCAGGGATTCCAGCTCGAGAACTTGTTCATCTTCTGCATCGGTTGCCCGTCGTTACCGTAGTACCACGTGCGTAGAATCTGATGCAGATAGGTGGTGTCGCGAAGCCAGCGGGTCTCCATCACGTGGTGGCCGATGGCGCATGCGATGAGGTTGTAGCGGTCGGCGTAGGAGCGTTGCACCAGAAATTCGGTCATGCCGTAGCCGACTGGTGTGCGCTTGATATGCTTGCGTAGCGTCCACCACCGATAATAATATAGTTCCTTAAAGTTCTGTTGCGGACAATCGAATAGCGGAATGTTCTGGTGCATCCACTCGGATGCTTGTGCGTTAGGGATGGTAGTGACGATGTTTTCGTCTTCCATTGTATTGAAATGGTTTACGAAATCGTCGATTTCATCGGCGTTGAGCACACTGGTGGCATTGTATCCGTCGAGCGGTCGCGAGGTAACACGTGCGATGTGGAAGCCAGCCGTTTCGTCGCGTTCGTCAGCTCGCGGCATGTCGAAGTCCTGGTCGGCAGGAGTGTTGGTGTCGGGCTTGTCGAAGAGCATACCCGTTCGGAAGACGATGCGCGAGATGCTCTCCACGGGTGTGTCGAACTGTCGCTCGCAAGCCTTCTTGCCATTCAGGTAGTAGGTGGCCCGATGCAACGATGTGGAGAGCACGGCCTTGATTTGGTATTCCACCCCAGGCTCGTAGCGCTTCAGCAATGTGCCGAAACGAGCGCCACCCTTTACGCGGATGGATTGGGTGGAGTCGACGACGATGCGCGAGCACACCGTTCCCTCGTCGTCCACAAATTCGATGTCGAGTTCGCCAGTGTCCGCCTGATCTGCCATCAGCGTGAAATCCACTTCCAGCTCTTTCGTGTTCGGAACGATGCGCTCAACCTTTGCGTAATCGTACGGATCACAGTCGTAGAGATTGAGCCAACCGTCGTTGAGCGTGACGTTGCACAAGCGCGGAACGTAGAGATTCCAATCGGTCATTTCGCCGATGGAACCGTAGTTTTTGAAGTCTCCGCAGGCGTGAGTCGTCGCGTTCAGCTTCACGGGTACGGGGATTCGGTTCACCCAGATGTCTTCCTTGTTGTTCGAGTAGGTCACCCACAGGTCGCCGTCCTTGGGCACGCCGTTGCCTTCCTGAATGCCTCGCGTGTATTGCGGTCCGTAGCTCTTGTATTGACCGCCGTGACGGAGTGGTGTCACCTCGCCGTTTATCAGCGAGAGCGTCGTGTAGTTCAGTCCGTCGTTGCTGAGGCTGATGGCCAGTGGCCAGCGGTATTCCGAGGGGTTATACACCGTAGCGTAGGTGCCGTCGGTGAGTCGTTGTCCCCATATC
>JAILAI010000238.1 GCA_024681705.1 Prevotella sp. | reverse complement strand
ATGCTCGCTGCGGCTGCATTTAACTTCAAGAGGGTCATCAACGCTCTCTTGTGCCCCATTTTGGAGTGGCTTAGATGGCTGGTGTCTGGACGTGAGGGCGGGGATTGCCAACCTTCTCCTGTTATTGGTCGTGGCGTAGCCTTGCAGGGGTGGTTTTTTAAGGATTGACTAAATAGAGTACGTCTTTCAAAACTCCAAAACACCACTTTTCATGATGCTAAGTCTTTCTTTTAGCATGAGTAAAAGCATCGCGATATCGTTGTTTTAGAGTAGCTAAAGAGTTCCGAATTACCACATAACAAGAATAAATATACACTCGTTTTCATCGAATTCACGTTTATTGTTCCCTTCAACTTCTCTAACTTTCCCGTCAATAATTGTTAAAACCCTGTCAGTTTGGAAAAAAACAACTAACTTTGCAAATAATATACATTTAAGAATTACATCAGTGAAAAAACTCTTATTCCTCGTGGCAATGCTAACAATGATTGTCACAGCCAACGCCATCCCTGCCAAACGTGGTATGTGGCGTACTATCACGTTGGCCGATGGAGCCAGCGTGCAGGTACAACTGATGGGCGACGAGTTCGCGCATTATTGGAAATCGGCCGACGGTCGCTGCTTCAGCGAACGGGAAGACGGCACCTTCGCTCCCGCCGACATTGAGAACATGCTTGGCAGAGCAAGGAAAATGCACCAGCAAAGGGCAGCCAGTAATGCCCGAAAAGGTCCCCATAAAGCCGCTATCGGTCATGAGCATTCGCCAATCGTCGGTCAGAAGAAAGGCATCATCATTCTCGTGGAGTTCACCAACGAACACTTCGCCGAAGGCAACGACCAGGCACTCTTCGACCGCATTGCCAATGAAGAGAACTTCAAGGAAGGCAGCTTCAGGGGCTCTGTGCACGACTATTTCTTCGACCAGAGCAACGGACAGTTCGACCTTACTTTCGACGTGGTGGGCCCCGTGCAAATGGACACCACCTATCAGTATTATGGTAAGGACCATGGCGGTCAGGGCAACGATATTCGTCCAGGCCTGATGGTCGCTACAGCCTGCCAGATGGTCGACCCACTTGTCGACTTCAACGACTACGACTGGGATGGCGATGGAATGGTGGATCAGGTGTTCATCATCTATGCTGGCAAGGGTCAGGCCGACGGCGGCAACTCCTCTACCATCTGGCCCCACGAGTGGGAACTCCAGTTGAGCGACTATGGCCAGATGCTCACCCTCGACAATTGCACCATCAACACCTATGCGTGCGGCAACGAGAGAAAGGGCTGGGGCGACTCCATCAACGGCATTGGAACCATTTGTCACGAGTTCTCCCATTGTCTGGGCTTCCCCGACCTCTACGACCTCGACGGATCCAACTTCGGCATGGGTTCTTGGGACATGATGGATAGCGGCTGCTACAACGGTGACAGCTTCCTGCCCAGCGGCTACAGCGCCTACGAGAAATGGGTGGCCGGATGGATAGAACCCATCGTCTTGGGCGGTACTTCGTTAAGCGTGAAGGGCATGAAACCGCAAAGCGAGAACGGTGATGCCTACATGATTATCAATCCTTCTTTCGAAGACGAGTACTACATTCTGGAGAACAGAGACCAGTCTGGTTGGGACGGCGAGATACCCGGCAAGGGAATGCTCATCCATCATGTTGACTATAATAGCGAGCTCTGGGGCTACAACATCGTGAATACCACTTCTGGCGAATACGCTCAGTACAACGATCACGAGCGCTGCACCATCTTCAAGGCCAACAATTCGGATTATAATCCGAGTGGTCATCCCTATCCCAATGGCGGCAATAATTCACTCTCCGACACTTCCGTGCCCAGGGCCTTCTGGTATAACCTCGATAGCAATGGTTCGAAGGACTTCAAGGACCAGATCGAAAACATCACGCTTAACAACGACAAGACGATCAGCTTCGACTACATCGCTTTAAACGGTGTTGAGGAGATAATCATCACGAGCGAAGACGACTTGTTGTTCCACGAGACCTTCGACAAAAATTCGGGCACCGGTGGCAACGATAGTCTTTGGAGTGGAGAGGCCGGCAATGCTACCTTCATGAGCGATTATGTAGGCTGGAAGGGCAAGAACAAGTTTGGCGCTGACCAGTGCGCCAAGGTCGGTCTTGCCAGTAGTCAGGGCGAAATCACCTCACCGGCTATGCAGGCCGCTGGCGTCTACGAGCTCACCTTCAAGGCTGCACCTTGGCAGAACGTCTGGCAACAGGTTAAGCTGAAGGTGTTGAGAGAGGCTGGCGGCGTCATCTACAAGGAGACCTTCCCTGTGATGGAGCGTAAGCAATGGAACGAATACAAAGTGACATTCGAGTCAGAAGAGGTCATCCGGCTGTACTTCACTACCACGCGCTTCCAGTTCTTCCTCGACGAAGTGAAGCTGGTGCGCATCTCGGGACCCTCCGGCATTCAGGAGGTGAAGGCCAACAGTCCATCACAGACCGACAATGTCTGGTATATGCTCGACGGAAGAAAGCTCGATGCTAAACCCACTACTCCCGGCATCTATGTGACCGGAGGAAAGAAAGTGGTTGTCAGATAAGAACAAGAGTAGAGCCCTCGACCTTCGTGGTTGAGGGTTCTTTCTATATTATTGAGCCCACTTTAAAAAGTCAGGCGTATTAAAATTGTTTGCTTTTGCACTAAAATAATCTCTGTTTTATGCCGATTTCTGGAATATTTTTTGTACCTTTACATCATCAATCAAATAGGAAGACGATGTTTAAGAAGACAGA
>JAILAI010000234.1 GCA_024681705.1 Prevotella sp. | reverse complement strand
TTCCGTACCTTTGCACCCGCTTAGAATCAAAAGCACAAGCACAGAGATTCCAAGCCACCAAAAATGGTGCCCGTAGTTCAGTTGGTTAGAGCGTCAGATTGTGGTTCTGAATGTCGTGGGTTCGAGTCCCACCGGGCACCCAACGTTATAAAACCCTGTAAGTCAACAACTTACAGGATTTTTCTTTTCTCTAATAAATATAGTTGTGCTGATTTTGTACTGTTTTTGCCCCAAAGATGGGTGGATTGATAGATCAACTATACGCTTTCAGATTCTCTTACAGAACATAATCTATTACATTATTACATTTATATTGTTTGGTTCCTTGGAACACTTTGGGTGAATCTCTTTTTTTGATTACCTAAATGACCTGGACATTACTATCTTTACGTACTCCGACATAGTTCAAGCAGGCTTGACTTTGCGCTCAGCTCCCAAATAAATCGGAACTTATCTGCTGGAGGAATCAATGAATTTTCGGAATACAAACATTTCATCATCCTCACTCCAGTTTTCGCTTTCTTCTTCGGGGACAGCAGGCCCGTGATGATGCTTGTTCCAGAACTCCACAATCTGAAAGCCACAACGGTTGACATAAAAATGAATGTTTCGCTTCTCAAAATACGGTGTGATGGTTTCCCATACACTAATCTCTGGATGAAGTACTTCAACAGCAATCCATGCGGCCTGTCCAATGCCTTGGCTATGAACATCCGGTGAAACGAAAAGCAACTCCAGTTCGCCCTTGCCAGCTTCTTTGTCAATGCTCAATACCACACCGCCTACGTATTTGCCATCCTGGACAATGCGGTATGCTTCTGCATTTTCGCCGTCAAGACATCGTTCAATCGTACTTCGCGAGATAACTTCTGAACCCTCTTCGGTGCGATCATCACGCACACCAAATTCTATTTGGGCACCATATTTGAATGCCCATTGATTGTCCGTGATAAACTGTTCTCTATCGTTCCCTTTTAATGGAGCAAGGGAAATATCTAGTTTGTTATCATTATTGTCACTCATATAAACTAGCAATTTGTAAAAGTATTATAACATGTCGGGAAAAGCTTCGAGACCACAAACAGGTGGTGGAGCGAGGCGGAATACCTGCAATCAACGCGCCAGATGGCCGAAAGAAGGGGTGACAAAAACCCTGCTTCAACCGCGAAACGCGAAAGCCTCTATCAATCGTTCAATCTCACCTTTCTCCATTCAGGCTTTATCTGGATAGGCTGGCCTATAGATCTAATCATCTCACGGGAGGCCTCTTCGCTGATGTCATCCCAGCCATCCACCGTTGTTTTAGACTGGCCCGAAGAGTCTCTGTATTCATCAATCATCTGCAACACATACCCATCTTTGAGGAAAGCATAACTGGTGTATTCGTTGATTTCCGCTTTTGTCACCACCACATTCGGATAGAAACTCAACTGATGAAGGCTGATGGGGTTGTTTATACCTATCAGTTCGAGGTCGCCCTTGTAGGGAGCAAGGGCCAGCATGCCCTCTTCTTCGTCGTCGCTCAGCAGGTAAAAATAATCTTCATGACCAGGTAAGGTAATGAAAGCAATCTTGGTCATATTGACAAGATAATCCGTCTCCTTTGGGTTGAACCAGCGGTATCCGTATTCTAAATCATCGATGCTGATGTGTGAGAAGTGATGCTTGTTACCATCCCATGAGAATACGTGGTTGATATTGCTACCAAGGTTAATGTCGTATTCGCTGATAATGATATCCTTTCCCTTTTGGGGCAACTTGTAGCCTAATTGGTTGTCCTTGTTGAGAGGGTGAAACTCTTGCTCTGGTCCCGTCTCCGGGTACATGGTGAAGGTCTTGGGGTCGTAGTCGTAGTAGCATAGAAACTCAATCTCCGGGTCGACAGGTTGTCCCAACCTGATGATAAAAAGACGATGCCCATTGTCACGACGCCACAAGCAGGCCTCCATATAGTCGCTATCGGTACCACCATTGTCCAGACTCACATAACCGTTTTTGCGATCTACGGTAATGCCCCCTCCATACTCCTCATCGGCCTCAAAGGTAAAGTTGGGGTTCTTGGCTTTCTCCAGTACGGGGCCGATGGTATAGGAGTGCCAAGTGTCCTGGAATGCCTTCAACAACTGTATAATACCTGGGGTTTTACCGCCTTGGGGTACTTTGATGTTGCGTGACGCCCATTGGTCGCGTATTTCTTCCAATGAATGATATTCTACGGCCAACGCATACATGCTGGTCGTCATAGCCAAAAGTAGCAATAGATATTTTTTCATACGCTCCATTATTCCGCGGCACCTTAGTTAAACTTTTTTTTAGTTCCTGAGCAACAAAAAGTTCTTCGACAAGCGAAGCGACAGAACCGAACTGCCCATTTATTTGTCATGTCAGAATTTTCGCTTTCCTTAGTGCTGCGTTTAAAGAGAAGCAGAAATCATCGATGACAAGGCAAAGGTAAATATAAAAACTGAAAACGACACTCTTTCTAGACGAAAATTTCACGTAAGATAGCTTTTTTCTTGCACGAGCTTCCATTATCGACAAAGTGTTAGATAGACGATCAACTCATGTGATGCAAATCTTGCGGTTGAGAGCTGACTAATGAGCCATATATCTCGACAGGGTCGTTGTTTATTTGACGGAAGAAATGACTTCAGAAATTATTACGGTGTGAGAGGACGCAAAAGCTGAATTTAACGTTTGTAAACAATTGAAGTGTTAAAAAAGCAGTTTGAAAAGTGCTGGATTTTTGAGCAAAACTACCCACTTATCTACCCACATAAATCGGGAAAATTGTATAAGACGAGGAGATTGGGTGAGCAAAATTGACGATTTTGATTACTAAAACTGCCGATTTTGCTCATCGAAACCGCCGCTTTTGATGATCGAAACTGGCGCTTTCGATGAAAAAAATCTAGATTTTTTCGTGTTCTCGCGGCATTTTTAGTCTGATATTTTCTCAAAACAAACGTAACATATTGATAACTAACACCTTGCGTCTAATCGCTGAGAATGGCGTATTTCGCGGCCTAAGAGTCTTCAATTGAAAATTCTCGAATTATAATGTTAAAAACTACCCATATAAAAGTAAAGAAATGTTATTTGAAGATGAGTGCTCCTTAATAAAATGATTCCCGAAGAGCAGGTTCGCGGTTGGGAATTTGCTCCTTAGGGTTTTAAAGACATGCTCTATCTAAATTAAGAAAAGGTCTACGTCTCTTTTCCCTTAGATTATCGTTTAACACCTACCGACCTGCCATGACCACTCGCAAACGCCCGTCTGCAAAGGGTTTGAGGTATGGTAGGTCTATGGTAGGTGTTGGGGAAAGACCTACCATTGACCTACCCCTTTATTTAGGGGACAAGGCGAAAAAGATCAATGTGGAGGGATGGAGAATTCCAACCATGAAGGACTACAACGACATGAAGGACATGCTCGTGAGCTATGGAGCCTCGATGCCCGCACTGAAGATGTTCGACGACAACGCCAGACTGGCAAAAGACCTGACAGGCTTCAACCTCAAGTTCCAGGGCTACTGGGAAGGCAGTAACAAGACAAATGAAGGTAAAAGATCTGCATTCTGGGCAAATATACCGGTTGGGGGCAGCACATACACAACGGCAGTGTTCCTGGACAAGAGCGGTGAGATGCAAACAGGTCCTAACGAGTACGCGAGCACGGCAGTGAACATTGGAGCGTTAGTCAGTCAGTACAGCGTCCGCATAGTGATGAAGTAATCGCAAAAGAAACACAGTCCGCCAAACGAAATAACCACAAGCCCAACTACAGGCTTGCGGTTATTTCGTTTAGCGGACTGTAAGAATTATCAATAAAACAATATCGTTTGTAGACATCAATATTTATAAAAACTATTTCAAGTTCGGAGAGATTCAGACGATGATAAACAAAATGGGTGAGACTTGTTATCGGATGCGGAGGCGGCGAAGAAAACCGTCTGTTCAGAACTCGTCTATTCGATTGTCAACCAACGCTGATACGGCTCATTGCTCCCTAAACTGATTGAGACATTGCAGAGTGAGTTTCTCTTTCACCTCGCTAAGAGATAGATCTGTTCGGAGATGACACCGGACGGGTACCTCGGGCAGAAGGTCGAAATAGTTGTTGTCAAAGTGGCTGTTGGAATCGTCGACCGAGAGGCAGATCGCTCTTACAAACTGATGTGCCCGGACTGTGATGAGGTATCCTCCCTTTTCAACCTCAACATTGTATTCTGGCCTTACAGGTTGCAGGTTCAGGTCTTTCTGAAGGCAGAGGAAGACATTGTCCTGATGCGTAGTCCCTGCGGCGGTACTTATCTCCATATTGACGACTACATCCTCGCGTTTCCTTCCTTTAAGAATATCTTCCAATGGACATTCCTGCATCAGTGTCGATGTGTTGGCAGAAATCTTGACAGACATACTTTTCTGCATTATCTGCTCTCCGTCAAGCGAGTAAACGGTCAGTTTCAGTGTGCCTTGCTGTTGTTTCAGGAAATCGCTAACGGCATATACGCGCAACGTATCGCCACTGACAAGAGCCGAACAGATGAGCGGTTCGAAGGCTTTACGTACCATATAGTGTGCCGCTTTCCATCGTCCGTAATAGTCGCGTGTGGCCCACGAAGCAACAGGCCAACAGTCGTTATGCTGCCACAACAACGAACCCATGCAATGCGGCATGTCTCGCCTGTGGGCCTCGATAGCCGTTCGCATGGCATCGCCCTGAAGCAACTGCGACGCATAGAGGAACTGACGGAAATCGCGCGGTTTTCCGTACTCGCTCTTGACATACCACTCAATCACTTTATTGGCATCAACACCACCTCGCTGGTGCGACATCATCAACTCGCTCCCTATTGAATGAGTGGTCGTGTCGGGAGCAAAGCGCAAGACGGTTGCATATTCGGGGAACGACTGCATACCATACTCGCTGAAGAAATGCGATTTCTCCTCATTGTATTTGCTGACAGGCATCCGCCGATGACCGACACCATAGAAATGACGGTCGCCATTCTCACCGTCGCTACCATGTCCTCGAACCGTGAACGGCGACCCCACCGTATAGATATCGTCGGGTATCTGCTCACTGGTTATCTCCTTTAGCACGTCGTAGTACAGATGTTCCTGCTGTTGTTCCACCAACTTGGCGCCTTCAGGATTAGTCTGTTCCATGCGATGTTTCCAACCCCAGTTGTACCACGCGTCCATACACTCGTTGCCGCCACACCAAAGAACGATGCTGGCATGATTGCGCAGGCGTCGGATATTGTCGACGGCCTCATGACGAACGTTCTCCAGCCATGCACCTTCAGCAGGATAAGTGCTGCAGGCAAACATGAAGTCCTGCCAGACCATCAGTCCCATTTCGTCGCAGAGGTCGTAGAACAAGTCATTCTCATAGATGCCCCCACCCCACACACGAATCATATTCATATTAGCCTCAACGGCGTCCTGAAGTGTCTGCCGATAACGTTTGGGGGTGACATTGGTCAGTAAGTTGTCTTGCGGGATATAGTTGGTTCCCTTGGCGAAGACGGGCACACCGTTCAGTTTGAAGTAGAACTGGTGCTTGCCACTGGCATCAGGTTCGGTGACCAATTCTACAGAACGCAGTCCCACACGAGTCTTCTCTTTGGCTATCATATTACGACCAACGGAGACCTGCGTTGAAAGGGTATAGAGTTCGGGCTTCCCCAAGCCATTACACCACCACAGGCGCGGGTTCTTGATGGAGAAGTCCACGGGGATGGTGTTCTGTCCTTGTCGCAAGGTGCATTTTCTTTTGGCTAGTGTGCGGCCAGAACTTTCGTCGGTAACTGTAATCACGGCATTGGTAATGTCGCGAGTTGCTTCAACCTCGACAACGTTTCTGAGAGATGCCAAACGCTTGCTGACCTGTTGCTGACGTAGATGCGTGTTGCTGATGCGGACATCCGACCAAGCCTCCAGATAAACATCCCGCCAGATACCCGAGGTGACAAGTCGCGGTCCCCAGTCCCATCCGTAATGGTAGCCCGCCTTTCTTGCGAACACGCTGAGTTTTCGGTCGAGCACCCCGCCGTTCTCCGATTGGTCGTTGGCCGCTCCATATAGGTGAGGATGCTGCTCCCATTTTGGCATATCTACTTTTATGGGCGAATGAAAATAGACACGCAGCACGTTATCGCCAGTTTTCAGCAGCTGTTTCACGTCCACACGCCAACGGCGGAACATGTTGTCGGTCCCAAGAATCTTCGTTTCGTTCAGATAGACGTCAGCATAGGTGTCCAATCCATCAAAACAAAGCTCGACGCGCTCATTCTCGATGATAGAGGCTGTAGCTTGAAAAGTCGTTTCATAAATCCAGTCCTCCTTATCAACCCATTGCACCTTCCGTTCGTTAAGACCAACATAAGGGTCGTCGATGAGTCCCTGACGCATCAAGTCGGTGTGCACCACTCCCGGAACTATTGCCGGATAGCGATTGGGTAGACGGGCCTCGCCGAAGGTCCACCCCTCATGCAGATACTGCCTGTTTTGTGCAGACAACCGAAGATTCGTCCCAACAGCAACAATCATAAAAACCAAACATAAAATTCTTTCGCGCATCGTCTTCTTATTTATCTGTGTGTATCAATATTTCTTGCATCACCATACCAGGGTCGAGCAGATAGATTTTCAACCGCTTTTTTCCTACCGACGAAATGGGTAGAAGGCGGGAGGCATAGCCGCGAAGCACGTTCAATCGCCATTCCGAACAGAAGTCGTCAGCATGAATGGAGAAGACCACAGGTTTGTCGTCGTCCAGTTGCACGGCGAAGCGGGCATCGCGACCTTCATAAACATGCAGGGTAGGCAACGTACGGATTTCTATCGACTTGTCTCCTTTCCGAATATCGAGGTCGTATTCCAGACAGGGAGCCTCCGCGAGGTTTTTTTCCTGATAAGAGGGCGTATCGAAGGGTTGCACGAGCATGCCATCGGTATATCCCAGTTGCTCGATGCGCTCAATTCCGCCCTGCTTTCTGCTGTAATGAGTTGCTGGAATTCTCTGTCGAGGCTCGGGAGTAAATGGTGGGTAGAGTCCGATGAAAATCTGGTCGATGCGTGCATCAGGCTTCAAGTCGGTAATCATCAGTCGATTGCTGCCTTTCTTCAGATGCAGCGTTCCCACACGACTCCACATCGGACCTACATAGGGAGCATGCCACACGTTGTTGATAGGTGTAGCCGACGCATCGTAGTCATCGCTTGCCGTCTTGATATGGCAGAAGATATTGTCGGCAGGCTCTTTCGAGAAATTGTGGATGGGCGAGAGGGCCTTTATCCAAATGGGAATCTCACCGTCTACCTCAGCTTCTATAATGGTGCCGCCGTCTGTTAGCGCTTCGCCGACAGACAGGAAACGGGCACTCGGTCCATTCTTGGCTTCGCTGAATAGAAGCGGCGTACAGACTGGCGGATCTATTTTCTCTGAACGGAACCAGTGGTAGGGTTGCCAATTGAAGAAGTTTGCCCATTTGCCGTTGAGCAATTCGTCGTTGTAATGATGCGTCCAGTCGTTCAATTTGCCGAACATATCTTTCACGCGGTTGGCATCTGCCATAGCTCCGATACTGTCGCCTTCCGTTGCACGCACCATACTCCGACGTGCCAGCAGCTGATATTCGTTGATCATCGCAGCACCGCGAATGGGATAATGAACAAGTTCAAAATACGCGGCTTTCAGCGGTTCCGGAATGCGTTCAGCCAGTTCTGAAGCATGGGCAGCCAAGGCACGCCACTGGGCAATGCGTTGTTGCAACTGCTCCTCTGAATAGTCGACAAACCATACGTGTGCATCCTTTCCAGCAGCCTGCAACCGATAATAACCAGCCTGCATATCGGCTATCTCTTGTGCGACATCGCGGCCAAAGGTCTTCGTTGCCCAATATCTCATGTAGTTGTGGGCCGTCTCTGGCTTCCACCGATCAATGTCCCAGGCCAGGTCCATCACGAAGGATATTTCTTTCTCGGCTGGTTTGATGTCACCCACATTGAACACCCATATCTTCCGTGCACCGAAGGTGTAGGCCTTGGTGAGTTCGGTGGAGAGAAAGGCTGGTGACAAAGGACTCAACCATATCCAGCTGGCAGGGTCACCATGATAAGAGAGGTGATAGTAGATGCCAGCACCGCCACTACGTTTCTGCTCCTGCGGGTTCGACAGGTTGCGGCAATATCCGTGCTTGTCGTCGCTCCAGAGCAACGTCACGTCGTCGGGCACTCTCAGACCGTTGTGGTAGGCATCGAGCACCTCCTCATAGGTGCAGAGCACTTGTGGAATCTCCTCGATTGGTTTCCGAATGTTGCGCCTCAGCATGTCGCGCTGGTCGTCGATGGCCTGCTGCATCAATGCAACGCGCTCGGCCGTAGTGTTCGCCCCCTCCATCGGGTAGTCGTGAATACCGCGAAGTCCGATGGTATAGGTATTCTCATATTTTCCGTTGGTGCGTACGCGCTCTTCCCAGTAGTTCTGCATCGTTTTGCGGTTGGTGATATAGTTGAAATCGCCATAGGTGCCAACGGCCTTCCATTCACCTTCGTTGTTGCGCAACATCTGCTCGCAATGCGACGTTCCCATCACGATGGCATAGTCGTCTGCCAGACGTGCGTTCTCAGGGTCAGCATTGAAGGCCTGTGTCCCGGGATGCATCGCCGGCCAAAGGTAGTTGGCTTTCAGGCGAAGCAACAACTCGAACACTTTCTTATAAGTCTTCGGCCCTACTTTTCCCGTCTCCTTGTCGAAGTTTTGCTCTGCCCAACGTGCCCATCCGCCGAAGCGCTCGTCGTTGATAAAGATACCACGATACTGCACCGAAGGCTCACCCTGGCGGAATAGTCCAGGCTCCACGTAAAGGGTCTGCTTTCTGGCTGGCGTCACGTCTGCCCACCAATACCAAGGCGACACACCGATGGCCTCTGATAGCGAGGTCAGTCCGAAAGCCGTTCCCCTTCGGTCGCTGCCGATGATGGCCAATAGCGGCGTATGATATTGGGGATGTTCTGTAGTCACCACAACAAACGACTCCCATTTGCCTTTCAATGCTTCCACATTGATTCTCTGCTTACTCACCAGCTTGTCTATCAACCGGCTTTTTCCTAATGTTCCGGCAACGACGGCCGCACCTTTCGGCAATTGGCCGACGGTGCGCTGTTGCGGTCGTCTGCCTGTGACACGCTCCACATCGTCGGCCAACATCGCAGCAGCGATCTCCACTACCTTATAATCCCTGCTATCGGTATAGATAGCAGCGTCCGAAAGCGGGAAATAGCCACTTTGAGCAGTCTCCGAAATCTCGGGGAATGTGTTGACGTTGCCTGCATTTGTGAGCATGCTCAAAGACAGGCAAAACAAAAGAATCGAAAGTCTTCTCATCATCATATTTGTTTTATCATTGATTTCTATTTCTGGTATTCCTTAGGCGTGATGCCAAACTCCTCCTTAAAGTATTTGGAGAAGACGCGGGGGGAGTTAAAGCCTACCTGATAGGCCACCTCGGAGACGTACATACCACTTTGTTTCAGTAGCTGCTTGCCACGTTTCAGGCGGATAATTCGCACGAACTGCAGAGGTGTCTTTCCCGTCAGATGCAACAGTTTCTTATAGAGCTGCGTGCGGTGTACACCTATCTCATCACTCAGCTGTTCGACACTGAAGTCGGGTTCTGCTATATGTGCCTCAACGATACTGATGGCATTGGCAATGAACTGCTCGTCGAGCGAGGTGACGGTAATCTCCGACGGCTTGATATCTATTTCCTTGGCGAATCGCTCATGTTGCTTACGATTGCGGTCCATCAGGTTACGGATGCGCTGACGCAGGATGTCCATACTGAATGGTTTGGTGATGTAATCGTCGGCGCCCGCTTCCAGTCCTTTCAGTTCATCACTGGTCATCGCTTTGGCCGTCAGCAAGACTACGGGAATATGCGAGGTGTTGATGTCGGCTTTCACACGCTGACACAACTCAAGACCGTTCATCTCGGGCATCATCACGTCACAGACAATCAGGTCGACATCGCTACTCTCCAGTCGGCGCAGTGCTTCCACACCATTATTGGCTGTCTGTATCTGATAGCTATCGCTGAGACTCTTACTCATATAGTCCAGCAAGTCGCGATGATCATCCACGAGCAACAGCGTGGGAAGGTCGGAAGCGCCACTATCCTGCACATCCCCCTGAACATCGTCCTGTTGGCCTTGTTCTTCTGGTTTTGCGCCTTGAGTCGTCCACGTTCCATTGGTCTCCTGTTCATCGTTCTTCTTCAACGGAAGGTTAAAGCGGAATACACTCCCCTGCCCTTTCGGATTGTCTGTGACAGTGATCTCACCACCTTGCAGACGCACGTATTCACGGACGATGTGCAGACCGATTCCACTACCCATTGACGAACGGTTGTGTTCATCCGATTGGTAGAAACGGTCGAAAATATGCGCCTTATCCGAATCGGATATTCCGACGCCCGTATCTTCCACCGAAATGAAAATCTGCCCGTCTGAGATGTTGAGGGTTACGGTAATACTCTCGCCAGTTCCCGTAAACTTAAAGGCGTTAGAGAGCAGGTTCATCATGATTTTCGTAGTTTTGTCGCGGTCGAACATCGTCTCTACGCGTTCTACGCTTGGCTGGAATCGGAACTGGATTTTCTCCTTTTCGGCTTTCAGGCGGAAGGAGTTATAGATGTCTCCAAGCAATGAGACGATGTCGCCATACGAAAGCAACAGCTTCTCCTTCCCAAATTCCAACCGACGGAAATCGAGAATCTGGTTGACGAGCGACAGTAGGTGCTGGGCATTGCGGTGAACCATCTCTAGCTGTTTATTATTCCCATCTGTCTTCATCATCTCCTCAACGGGTCCGATGATGAGCGAAAGCGGAGTTCGCAGGTCATGACTGATGTTGGTGAAGAAATGAAGCTTCAGCTCGTTCATCTTCGACTGCTGCTCTTGCTCCTGTTGCAGATCGACCAGTTTCTTTTGATAGGCTCGTTTGCCCATGAAATAACGCACCACACCATAAACGATTGCCGCCAATAACAAGACGTACAGACTGATGGCCCACCAAGACAACCAGACAGGCCGGGCGATGTGAATGGTCAACAGGAGAAACGCTTCTGAAGACTGCGTACGGGTATACAACTCATAGTCGCCCGGTGGTAGGTTCGATAGGATGATGGTATGTCCCTCGAAAGGCCGCCACGCATCCGAGAATCCTCTCAACTGGTAAAAATATGTGTCGGTAGAATAACTGTCGCCACAAGGTTGCGAACACTCCACCACGATGTTGTTCTCATTGTAGCGCAGGTTCAGCTCACGTACGAAGATGATGTCTTTGTCCAGCAGAACCCGTCCATTAAACGTCTGTCCAGGTGAAAGAACTATGTCGTTGATGCTGACAGATCCTAACACCAGTTGTCTGACACCGTCCGTCTTCTTTGTCTTGGCTATCAGCTGACGGGTGTCTATCTTCTGGTAACCCGTGGTGGCACCGAGCCAGAGGACGCCATCATCGTCGACGTACGAGATGTGCGTGTTATAGAACACCTGTTGTCCTTCCATATTGATATTGAAAGAATAGCATTCCAGGGGCTTTTCCGCCTTCGGATGATATCGCAACATCAGCAATTCCGACGGAGTGATTGCCCAAACATTTCCCTGCTTGTCAATGGCGAGACTTTTCAGCGGAGCCGTCTTCAGATTGTCGGGCAGTTCTACCGGACGACCCTCTGGAGTGAGCAGTGTGAGACCCTCACTGCCCTCGTTACCCATCAGCCACAAGTAGCCTTGATGGTCGATATTGAGATAATGGAAGTGGCCGTTGTTCAGGAGTTTCCATTGCTGCTTTTCGTCTCTGACATAGAGTCCATCGGTAGTGGCTGCATATAGCCGATGCTGACGATACTCAAGGTCAAACACATAAGGGGGAAAGATATGGGTATCGGTGGTCTCACCGTTGGCGGGATTTAGCTGCCACACGCCCATTCCCAATAGGGCCGCATAGATTACCCCATGTTCATCGCTGGTCATAGCGAAAGGCGAGGTCCCCTCAAAATACAACTGTTCCTTGCCATCGGCAGACTTCCGCACCAGTCCTTTTCGATAGATGCCTGCCCATAGCGTTCCATCGTCTTGGGCGTACAAAGCCACAGCCGAACCACCACTGATAACATTCCTATCGCCTTGTTTGTCGTGCAGAAAGACGCCCCTCCCCTCTAGTCCTATCAGCATTCCCGACGAACCGTGTGCTGGGGCAAAAGTCAGGACGTCGGTCACGACGTTCTCGTCTGTCTTTTCTCCAATTCTGTGCAGAAGGAGACTCTCATCTTTATCGGTAAACACGGAGAGTCCGCCTTTCGTATAGGCTACCCACATCGTCTGACTCACAGGCTCAAAGCTGATGATCTCCACCCGATTGCTCTGCAGCCCATAGACATCACTCGGGTAATGCTCCAGATGAGTGATGACGCCACCCTGACGGTCGCAAACATAGATACCGTTCGAATGCGTACTGATCCAGATTCTCTGTTTCCCGTCCTGGGCGATTGCCGAAATGTCTGAAGGGGCTTCGAATGCTTTCACCCATTGCCCATTGTCAAGTCGCCACGCGATGCCTTCTGACCAGACCCAGGCCTTGTGGTCACCAGTAACGAACAAGTGGTCACGGATGTTATATCCGCTCGGCAGCAGGATTCTCTTTTCAAACTGTTTTTT
>JAILAI010000191.1 GCA_024681705.1 Prevotella sp. | reverse complement strand
TGGTTGTCAAATAACCGCCTTTGATCTTTAGGGTGTTTGTCGGTATTTGAACTGTCATTACCAACATATCTACAATATAATCATAGATGTAGATGTGCTCTTTTTTCTTCCCCTTCGGTGTAGAGACAAGATTGTATTAATGATTTTTTATTTTTAGCTTGGCGCAATTGGTGATGGAACCAATCGAAAAAGAGGTGCGTTATCTGGCAATTTTTATTGGCAAGATAGAGCTGGCCGAAAGACGAAAGCGGAAACCGAAAGGGGCGGGCTCGTTTCCCATAGGCCTAATGGTTATCGCGCCTGGTTCGCCCTCGTGGTGATGATTTCGCATTGAAACCTTTGTGCTTTCAGAAAAAAACACTAATTTTGCAGGGCTATTCAAACAAACAAACGATATGCAAGCAATCATCCTGGCGGCAGGACTCGGCCGCCGACTCGGCGAATACACCAAGGACAACACCAAGTGCATGGTTCCGGTGAACGGCGTCAGACTCATCGACCGGCTGCTCCATCAGCTGAGCGGACTGGGCCTGAACCGCGTCGTCATCGTCATCGGATACAAGGGCAAGGAACTGAAGACGTACCTCGGCAACCGCTACGACGGCATGCTGAACATCGAGTATGTAGAGAATCCCGTCTACGACAAGACCAACAATATCTACTCCCTTTCCCTAGCCAAGCAGCAGTTGCAAGAAGACGACACCCTGCTCATTGAGAGCGACCTCATCTTTGGCGACCGCCTGTTCCCCATGGTGATGGAAGCCCCCGAGCCCAATGTGGCCCTCGTGGCCAAGTACGAGTCGTGGATGGACGGCACGATGGTGCGTATCGACCAGGAGCGAAACATCGTGAACTTCATTCCGAAGAAGGCCTTCCGCTACGAGGATGTGGCCTACTACTACAAGACGGTGAACATCTACAAGTTCTCGCGTGAGTTCTCCCAGCAGGTCTACGTGCCCTTCCTCGAAGCCTATTGTCATGCGCTGGGCAACAACGAATACTACGAGCAAGTGTTGCGCGTTATCACTTTGCTCGACCGGAGCGACCTGAAAGCCCTCGACATTGGCGACGAGAAGTGGTACGAGATTGACGACGTGCAAGACCTCGACATCGCCGAGGCCATCTTCGCTTCCGGTGACGAGCAACTTCAGCGCTTCAATCGTCGATACGGAGGCTATTGGCGATTCCCCCGGATGCTCGACTATTGCTATCTGGTGAATCCCTATTTCCCATCGTTGCAGATGAAGAACGAGATGCGTGCCAACTTCGATACGTTGCTCACCGAGTATCCTTCGGGCATGGGCGTCAACTCATTGCTCGCCGGAAAATACTTCGGCATTCGTCAGCGCTTTGTGTTGGTGGGCAATGGTGCCGCCGAACTCATCAAGAGTCTGATGGAACATACGAAGGGCCGTTTTGGCGTGGTCTATCCTACCTTCGAGGAATATCCCCATCGCCTGCGCCCCGACCAGATAGTGAGCTATGTGCCCCAGAACGCCGACTACGCCTATGGCGCCGACGATTTGATGGCATTCTATGGTGACCATCCCGTTGAGACGTTGCTCCTTGTGAACCCCGACAACCCAACGGGCAACTTCATCTCGCGGGCCGATGTGGTCAGGTTGGCCAAATGGTGCCAGCAAAAGGGCATCCGTCTGGTGGTCGATGAGTCGTTCGTCGATTTCAGCGACGATTTCCTGAACAACTCGTTGCTCGACAACGCCACGCTCGAAGCCCATCCCAACCTCATCGTCATGAAAAGCATCTCCAAGTCGTATGGCGTGCCCGGATTGCGTCTCGGCGTCATGGCAAGTAGCGACGTCGACCTCATCGACTGGATGAAGAAAGACGTGGCCATTTGGAATATCAATAGCTTTGCCGAGTACTACATGCAGATATTCGGCAAATACGCCTCCGACTATACGCATGCCTGCCATAAATTCCTTGCTGAGCGCGACCGCTTCCGCCGTCGTCTCGACGAGGTGGAATATCTGCGCGTGTTGCCCTCGCAGGCCAATTTCTTCTGTTGCGAAGTGAAGCCTCCCTTCACCTCGGCAGAACTCACGCGCCGACTACTTAGCGACTTCAACATCCTCATCAAAGATTGTAACACGAAGAATGCCCTTCAGGGGCGCAACTTCATTCGAATCTCCGTGCGCGACACCCACGACAACGATTGTCTGGTCAGCGCACTTCTAACCCTTGGTAGCGCATGAACATCTGCATCTGCGGGGGAGGAAACCTCGGCCACGTCATCACCGGATTCCTTGCCAGTAAAGGAGACAACGAGGTGAATCTGCTGACCCGCCATCCCGAGCGCTGGGCCGGCGAATTGCTCATCCATACGCCCGACGAAGGAGACTTACATGGGCGTGTGCACCGCATTTCAAGCAATCCAGCCGAAGTGGTGCGCGGAGCCGACATTGTTTTGCTCTGTCTGCCCGGCTATTCCATTGCCGACGTGTTGGAAGAGATACGTGGTGACATTACCCCAGGCACCATTGTGGGTAGTGTGGTTTCCAGCACCGGATTCTTCGATGCGGCCCATCGGCTTTTGCCAGCCAACACACCATTGTTTGGTTTTCAACGCGTGCCGTTCATTGCCCGCACCGAGGTCTACGGCCATTCGGCCACGCTCATGGGGCGCAAACCGCAACTTAGCATCGGTATGATGGGTGTCGAAGACCCTGAAACCCTTTGCCTGACGATGGAAAACCTCTTCCTCACGCCTACCAAAGCGCTCCATAGCCACTACGAGGCCTGCCTGAGCAATAGTAATCCGCTGCTCCATCCCTCGCGTCTTTTCACCATGTGGAGCGAGTGGCGGCCCGGCATTGTATTCCCATCGGTGGGAATGTTCTACGAGGAATGGACCGACGAGGCCTCGGAAGTATACATCGCGATGGACCGCGAGTTGCACCAGTTGCTCGACGTGCTACCAGTAAGACCAGGTTGTCTGCCCACCGTACTCGAGTATTACGAGAGCACCGACGTGGCTTCGCTGACGCGTAAGTTGCGCTCTATCAAAGCCTTCCACGGCATCAAGATGCCAATGCGCGAGGCTGGCGACGGTAGCGGTTACGTGCCCGATTTGCGGAGTCGCTACTTCACGGAGGACTTCCCCTACGGCCTCGACATCATCCGGGCTACAGCCCAGCGACATCACATCAGCACCCCCACGATGGACCGCATCCATGAGTGGGGCGAAAAAATGCAACGATATGCAACAGAATCATATTGACCATGAGGCACTTCGCCGACGCTTCAATCCCGACGGTTCGCAACTTCGCCGCCAGCAGGAGCGCATGCTCGAATTGCTGAAGGTGGTCGACGACATCTGTCAGCGACATCATATCCGCTATTGGCTCAGTAGCGGGACACTCATCGGGGCCATCCGTCACGACGGTTTCATCCCCTGGGACGACGACCTCGACATCGAGATGTTGCGAAAGGACTACCTGAAACTCATGGAAGTGTTGCCACGTGAACTACCCGACACGATGGCGCTCCAGACGCACGAGACCGACCCTGCCTACTTCTTCTGTTATGCGAAGGTGCGCGATCGCCGTAGCATTCTGAACGAAGGCAACAACTACGACCGCGCCTGGAAGGAGCAAGGCATCTACATCGACATCTTCCCTATGGAGAAGCAACGGATGTGGGTGCACAAATTGTCGGAGAAGACCATTGGCCACATGTATAAGATTTGGCGTACCAGTACCGACGATGCGAAGGCATTGCCCGCCGTGCGACGCATCTTCCGTCTGAATATGCGCCTTGTCTATCCCGTTCTCAGGGTGCTCAACAAGTTGCTTGGCGCCAAGGTCATCACTAGTGGACTGGGCATCCCCTATCACAATCCGCGCTACGAGGAAGACATCTTCCCCCTTGCCACCCATCAGTTTGAGGGTCTTTCGTTCCCCGTTCCTCACGACTACGATCACCACCTTCGTTGTATCTATGGTGATTATACGCAATTACCTGACCTCGATAAGGTGAAGCCACACGTTGGGAAGCTGGAGTTTCTCGACGAGGATGTGAAGGAAGAACTTTAGAGATATTTGGTTTTCAACCAGAAGAATTACTATAACAAATTGCTATGGACGAAACGCTGAAAGATAAAACGGCCCGCGGCCTCTTCTGGGGCGGCATGAACAACGGTGTGCAACAGCTCATCGGATTGCTCGCCGGCATCATTCTTGGTCGTCTGCTCTCGCCCGATGACTATGGCATGATAGCCATGATCACCATCTTCAGCGTCGTGGCAACCGAATTACAGAGTAGTGGTTTCAAGGTTGCGCTGACCAATCTGAAGAATCCCACGCCCAACGACTACAACTCGGTTTTCTGGTTCAACATCGTGGTGAGCCTGATTATCTATCTCATCCTTTTCTTCACGGCTCCCCTCATCGCCCGTTACTACCACACGCCGGCATTGGTACCGTTGTGCCGATACACCTTCCTTGGTTTCTTCATCAGTAGCTTTGCTCTGGCTCAGTCGGCTTGGCTCTTCAAGAACCTTCGCACCAAGCAACAGGCAAAGGCGGGCATGACGGCCATTGTGGTGTCGAATCTTGTGGGCATCATCATGGCGTGGCGCGGCTTCGCCTATTGGGCGCTGGCCACTCAGACACTTGTCTACATCCTCGTGAATACCCTGATGGTATGGCATTATTCACCTTGGAGGCCCACTTTCTCGTGGGATCCGAAACCCGTGCGCACCATGTTCCGCTTCAGTTGCAAGATCATGGTGTCGGCCATTCTGACGCAGGTGAACAACAATATTCTCAACATCCTGCTCGGTCGCTACTATTCGGCCCACCAAACGGGTCAGTACAATCAGGCCTACCAATGGAACTATAAGGCGTCGTATACGCTTCAAGGCATGGTGCAGACGGTGGCACAACCCGTGTTTGTCGACCTTCAGGACGATCGAGAACGGCAGTTGCGCGCCTTGCGCAAGTTGATGCGCTTTGCTGCTTTTGTCAGTTTCCCTCTACTTTTGGGATTCTCACTCGTCGCTAAGGAGTTCATCGTGCTGACTATCACCGAGAAATGGCTTGTAAGTGCTGGCTACCTGCAGGTACTTTGTGTCGCGGGGGCCTTCATGCCTTTGTCGCTCATCCTCTCCAATCTCATCATCAGTCGCGGCCGTTCCGACATCTATATGTGGAGCACGCTGGCGCTGGGCGTTTGTCAGATTGCACTCATGCTGGCGTTGGTGCATCAGGGTGTCAGCACCATGGTGGTGGCCTTCACGGTGCTCAATGTCGTGTGGTTCTTCGTGTGGCACTTTTTCGCGCGTCGTATGACGGGTTATGGATTGTTGTCATTGCTCAAGGACATTGTTCCCTTCCTGCTCATCGCGGCAGTTACGATGGTCGTCACGCATTTCCTCACCGCTGGCATCACGGTGTTGTGGGTGCGTTTGCTTGTCCGCATCGTGGTCGCAGCTGTTATCTATCTCGGCACATTGAAACTGGCTCATGCCAAGATTCTCGACGAGGCCCTCAGCTATCTACGACATAAAACCCCGCCCTCCTCGTGACACGTCTCTGACTTCCGGACTTCTGCGACTCCCGTAACCGCTATTAAATCTCCTAAACCTCCCTATCTATGGCCCATCCCGCAAATATCGACGTTTCAGTTCTTATCCTGTTCTTTAACCGTCCCGACCACCTGAAGGAAGTCTTCGACGAGGTGCGCCGTGCACGGCCTTCACGTTTGTTTCTCTATCAGGACGGTCCTCGTGGTGAACACGACATGCCCGGCATTGAGGCTTGTCGGAAGATTGTGGAAGATATTGATTGGGAGTGCGACGTCCACCGCAAATACCAGGAGCGCAACTACGGTTGTGATCCATCGGAATATCTGTCGCAGAAATGGGCTTTCAGCATCGTCGATCGTTGTATTGTGCTCGAGGATGACGACGTTCCGTCGCAATCGTTTTTCCCCTTTTGCAAAGAACTTCTCGACCGTTACGCCGACGACGAGCGCATCTGGATGATTTCAGGATTTAATGTTGACGAGGTGACAAAGGACGTCAGCGATGACTATTTCTTCACGCAGACCTGCACTATCTGGGGATGGGCATCGTGGCGAAGGGTGCTCGACACGTGGGATGGTGGCTACACCTTCCTCGACGACGAGCAGGCCATGCATCAGCTGAAGGCGTTGTGTCATCAACGGGAACAGAATCCCGACTTCATTCGCATGTGCTACGACCATCGTCGTTCGGGAAAGGAATTCTACGAAAGTATCTTCTGGGCCAGCATGATGCTCAACAATGGTCTGGCCATCATGCCGCGTCATAACCTTATCAACAACCGCGGACTTACCTCCGACTCGACCCATTTCACGGGTAGTCTTGAGACCACGCCTCGTGCCTATCGCCGCATTTTCACCATGAAACGGCATGAATTGCAATTCCCCTTGCGCCATCCGCGCCACGTCATCGACCACGTTGCCTTTAAGGAGCGCCTTTATAGGGTGAATGCATGGGGACATCCTTGGATTAAGGTCGGTCGTTCTTTGGAGGAGTTGTGGCTCAATCTCCGCTATGGTAACTTCGGCGCCATTGGCAAGGCGATGGCCAATCGCTTCCGGAAGTTGACGGGACAATCAAAGCACAAATGACGCTTTGTCTGAAGAAGTTAGTAGCTCGGCGGCCACGTGAGGTACGGATAGAGTAAGCAAGTGTGGTAAATCCATAGGTAGAGCGTGATGGGCCAGAGCATGAAGCGCACAAAAATCCGTTCGCACCGATGTCTCTTTAAGTTTTTTTGAATTCCGTTTTCGTTCAATGGAACGACGAGCAGATACCCCATGGCCAATGGCAATACCCATAGCCAATGGCAGGTCATGATGTATACTTCGTTAATGGCGAAGCCTACAACGATATGGAGCAATAGGGCATAGGCGAAGCATGCCATCAGCAGATGTAAGAAACGCTCACGACGGGCGCGCCACACTCCCCATAGGAAAAGTACCACGATGACGCCTTCAACCACATATTGTGCCAGCCACGAATAGCGTACGATGACGGGTCGTTTCATCAGCACGTCGCCCAGTAGTTGCTTTTTGTGCAATTGTATACTCTCGCCAAACAAATTCTCAACCATGGTGTCCACACGTGGCGTCTGCATGTCGACCCATTTCCCGACGACCTCAGTGGCCTCGTCGTTTCCCCATTTCGCATTGACGAAAATGCCGAAGCCAAGCAATGCCAGCGACAAAGTGAAGGCCGGAACGAAGGTTTTTGGCCGGAAGAAATTGCGGCCATTGGTCAGCCAAACACATAGCCAGGTGATGATGCCGTTGGAGAGCGTGACGCCAGCGGTAAGCGTGAAGAGCAACAACATTTGCCATCGCGAGAATGTATGTCCAGCTTTTATCTTGTGTCCAGACAGATAAATGGTGAGTGTCAAAAGAAAGAGTGAGGGACAGAAATGATCGGCCACGATGAGCGACAACAGGATATAGGCTGATCCGAAGAGGAAGAAACTCAGCATGGTTGCGTCAGTACGGCCTACGCCAACCACCTCGCGCAATGTGCGATGAATAAAGACGAACGAGTAGAATCCGGAGAACAGAAGCATTGCCGCCATGATAAGTTGTGCGCAGTTGGCCCCCGTTATTGTCCATAACAATTGGTTGAGCAAATAGAAGGGATAAAGGAAGAAGGCCAATAGCGGATGGCGCACGATGCTGAACCCTTGATGCCAGTCGGTGAGCACGTGGTAGCTGATGGGGTCGAACCCCGACATGTGGTAGTTACGCATGAAGATGCGCCACGAGTCGGCGTGATAATAGTCGGCAAAAAGTATCCAGAACTTACTCACGATGAGCCAGTGAAAGAAGAGCAGAGCGACCAGGAAAATCGCGGCTGGCAACCACTCTTCGCGTTTCAGTCGGAACAATTTCATAGCAGATACTGAACGATTAGCAACACATTATATATTAAAAGGTAGACCGTGAGCAACGACATGGCGATGCTCATGCCTGTACGCCAACGCCCTTTCAGACCGCGCAATAGGAAACCCATGGCGATGGGGATGACGTAGATCCAGTGGGCCGACATAATATAGACCTCGTTGATGCCGAAGCCGAGCACCACGTGCAATAACATGTCGAGCCCGAAGAACGACATGGCCAGCCAAAGAAAACGGCTCCGACGGCCCATCCAGATGCCTGCCAGGAACAATAGCACCACGACGGCCTCGACGGCATAGTTCCACCAGTCGGTGTAGTGAACGAAGACCGGTCGACGTCGCATGATGTCTTGCAACAGATGGTCGCGGTGCAATTGTATGCTTTCGCCGAAGAGATTCTCCACGATGGCCTCGCGGCGCGAGGTGGTGATATCTGTCCAACGCATGAATTCGCCCTGCGCCAGCGGTTTTCCCTGAATCTGTCGTTTGGCCTTCTTGGGTGGCGTAGCAGGTTTCTTGGTCGTGTCAGCTGGTGATTTGGCGTCGGCAACGGGCGTTGTGGTGGCGTTGCTGGCGGTCTTCACGGGGGCCTGCATCTGTGCCGTCTTCCGTTGTTCTTCCTCCTTTTTCTTCTTTTCAGCCTCCTTTTGCCGTTGTTCTTTCATCCGTTGCACCTTTGCCTGATGACGTTGTTGCTCACCGGGAAGCACAAGATAGTGGTATTCAAGGCGGGCGAACACCCATAACAAGACCGCAGGTAGGATGACCGCCAAAAGCAGATAGCGGGGCCTGAAGAAACGTTTGCCGTTGACAAAGAGTCCGCAAAGGAAGATTTTCAGACCATTGTTGAGCGACGTTCCCGCCGTCAGCAAGAAGTAGAGAACGCTTTGCCACACCTTGAAATTGCGGCCCTTGTCGATTCGGATGCCCGAGATGTAGAGCGAGATGAGCAACAACATCATCGAGAGCATGAAGTGGTCGGGCACGATAGCCGACAACATGACGTAGGCAAAACCGAAAAGCATGAATGCCAGCAATGTAGATTCGACCGAACGAAGTCCGATGACCTCGCGCATGATGCGACGGGCAAAGACGAACGAATAGAACGACCAGAGCACCTGCATGGCCGCCACGATGAAGATAGCGCAGTTGATGCCCGTGAGCCACATGAGACCTCGGTTCAGCAGATAGGGCACATACATGTAGAAAGCCAGTAGCGGATGGCGATACACCTGATAGCGCGCCTCCCACGAAGACACCACATAGTAGGTGATGGGATCGAAGCCCGACACCACGAATTTCCTGATGAAGAGCGACCAGTAGTCGTCTGATAGCGGTGTGAAGACGCCGTAGTAGTGGGCCACCAGCAGACCGTTCATGGTGAGCAGGATGACCAGCATGACGAGGGCGGGCAAGCGTTCCTCGCGACTGATGCGGAAGATGTCGAACACTTTTCTCATACGATTGTCAGGTGCGGAAGGGTTTGTAGTGGGCCTCGTCGGCATAGTTGAGCAACTCGCGGTCGCCCTGGCTATCGCCAAAGGCCACGAGGGAGTACTCTTTTCGTGGTGGAAGAGCCTCTTCGAGACGGCGCACTTTCTCGGCGCCATAGCAGTTGTGCCCTTCGAAACGACCGGTAAGACGCCCTTCGGACACTTCGATGCGGGTGCAGAGAACGAGCGGACGGGTTGTCAAATCAGCAAAGAACGGTTCCACCCATCTGTCGATGCTCGCGCTGACAACGACTACCTGGGCGCCTTCGTCGAGTGCTTGCCGAAGTGTCTTCATCGCCTCTGGGCGAAGCAGATGCCGATGGCTGGCGGCAAAATCAACGCAATGACGCTCGAAATCAGCCTCGCTCATGCCCTTGAAACAATGGGCGAAGACGTGTTCTTTGGCCCGTTCGTTGGAGTAGAGCCCCAACTTCATGGCCACGAGCAGGTGCGCATGACGAAGCAATGCCCACACCAAGCCGCCTCTGCCGCAAACATGGCCGATGAAAGCCAGCAGGGTGTCGCTCGTGGTGAGCGTTCCGTCGAAATCGAAGGCGTATACTTTCATGTTCGTTTACAACACATAGATGATGATGAGGAACGAAATAGCGAAGGCCAGCACGTCGAGCTGGATGAAATGGTCGCGAAGAATGAGTTTCGTGGGGTCGCCGCTCTTCTTGTCCACCACGGTGAGCTGGATGTAGCGGAGCAGTCCCAGAAGCACGAAAACGGTCGTCAGATAGAGATAGTCGGTGTGGGCACGTGCCACCACTTCCGGACTCACGGTGTACATGATGTAGCACACCAGCGTGACCGAGGCGGTGATGGTGATGGCCTGATTGATGAATGTGAGGTTGTAGCGTATGGTATTCTTACGCGGCGCCTCGCCGGTTTGCTCCATACGGATGACGTCGTCGCGCCGCTTGGCGAACGACATGAAAAGCGTCACGAGGAACGTCATCAGAACAATCCATTTGCTCAGCACCACACCCGAAGCAACGCCACCCGCCAACAACCGTAGTACGAACCCGAAGGCAACGATGCACACGTCGATGATGGCATGATGTTTCAGCCAGGCGCAATAGCAGAGGTTCAACACGAAATAGCCAATGATGATGGCGCCTGTTTGCCATCCGCGTGCCGGAAGCAACAACAAAGTGGCCAGCGACAGACACAACATGAGTAGCATCAGGGCGTAGGCCTGAGTCAGACTGACCGCTCCCGATGCCACCGGACGCTGACATTTCACGGGGTGACGACGGTCGGCTTCGGCGTCGAATATGTCGTTGAAGCAATAGATGGCTGAGGCTACGAAGCAGAAGGCGACGGCAGCCACGACCGATGCGTACACATCGGTGGGATGCAGAAGCGAGCCACCGAAAAACACGGGGACAAGCACGAACACGTTTTTCAGCCATTGCTGGGGTCGGATAAGGCGGAATAGGTTCTTCATTTTCTTTCTATTTTAAAGCTGTGGAGTGATTGTCAGCACCCTTTCTCAGATGTGCGAGAAGGGCTTTACCATCCACGAGATGAGTCGGTGTAGGAGCCACGCCAACGGAATGCTGATGGCGATGGTGAGCAGTACGTTGGGCCAGAAGCCGAGATGGTAGGGCGTGATATTCTTCAGCACAAACTCAATGTGCACGAGGTAGAGCTCGAGACTGACGCCGCCGACGAAGGCGAATGCGCGTAGCATCCATTGCGGGGTGCTCTCGAAGAGTCGGCAGAGCAGGAAGAGCAACGAGACGGCCAGCGGGATGTAGACCATGCGCTCGATGAACAGAGGGAAGCGTCCATGCCAGCGCCCTTCGAGAATCAGGCAGAGCGAGAACGAAACGACAAACACCACTAGCAGCATCCATAGCGCCGAGGGTTCCATCTTCTGTTTTGCCGACACGTAGGCACCGCTATTGATGCCCAGCAGGAAGATGGGGATGCGACTCCAGAATATCTCCACGTGGCCGACGCTTTGTTTGGCTGGTGGCCAATAGTAGACCATTGCCGCCCACAACATGAACACCACGGGAAGCCAGCGGAAACTGGGCCAGCGCTGAATGAGCCGCATGTAGAACGGTGCAAACGTGTACATCATCATGATGGCGGGAATGAACCAGAACGTCAGGTCGTCGACGCGCCAGAAGCTCCACCCCACGAGGATGTTGGCCACAAGCTGGAACACATCGGGACTATAGCTGGCGGCACCCTTCGAGAGGTAGTTCTGAATATAGAAGATGCCGGCCACAATCAGCCAGGCGGGATAGATGCGCAGGTAGCGGCGGGCGAAGAAATGGGTGAGCGAAGGCCGTCGGGTCCACGAGAACCACAGGCCGATGCCGCTCAGGAAGAGGAACATATCGACGCCGAGGTTACCGCAACGCACCAGTCCGTAGAAGGCATTCTCGCGGGGCAATCCGATGTGGAAGACGATGACGATGAGCATGGCCACCCCCATGAGCGGGGAGCGGTGACGACTCAGCCAGTTCCATTCTATTTCTTTCATATCACGGTTTGGGTTTGGGAACGTATTTCATGAACCATTGCAACAGCATCGATGCGGCGACCGAGGCGAGCATATAGAGCACCAGACCGCTATAGATATCGCTCTTGGCATAGTGCCAGATGGTGATTTCGCGTAGCAATGGGTGCATCACGAAGAGGGCAGAACTCAGCACGCCGAACCATTCGCAAACGCTCAGCAATCGGGCGGGCATGAGTTTCACGGTGGCGATGGCGCCCGTCACGATGAACAGGGGGACCCATAGCCATGAGGCGAACCAAAGACTACCCACCAGAACGCCCACCGCCGACACCACGACGACGACCGCCCATTGCCACCAGCTGGTGATGCGGGGCGTCCAACGGGTCCAGGCAACGCCCAGACAGAAGGGCAGCACACCGCCCACGAAGTTGTAGCGGATGAAGTTGAGCCAAGCCACATCGGTCGCCACATCGGGACTTTGCACCCGTTGCACGAGCCACGCGGCGACCACCAAGCCCATCAACACCCAGCAATTGCGCCACCGATAGAGCACCAGCCGATAGAGCAGATAGAGCTGCACCATGAGCCCGAAGAACCAGTAGGGTCCGGGTTTGATGATGTGGTCGGGGTCAAAATACATGAAGTTGATTGTCATGGTGAGCTGTGTCACCACGCGATCGAGGCTATAGACGCGGGCCGCATCGTCGTGCCGTATGATGTAGACGATGACGAAGAGCACGTAGCCCACCACCATCAGCCGGAACAGTTTCAGGAAGTGGTACCCCATCCAGCGCAGGGCCGATGGCTGAGGCTTCGGCGCCTGCGGTTGTGAGGCCGCGCGTTCGTATTTCAGCACCAGTCCGAGTCCGCTCACAAAGAGGAAGATGGGCACGCCGTAGTGACCGAGAAACGAGAAGACGTGGAACAGCCAGTTGGCATCGGGCGTCAGCAGATGCTCGAGGAACAATCGCGGTCGCTCGGCCGTGAAGGTGTATTCGTTCTCCTTCACAGCAAAGCCTAGGAAGTGGCAATAGTTGTGGAGCACGATGCCGAGAATGGCAATGCCGCGAAGGGCTTTCGTTTCGGAGAGGGTGAGCATGAGCGTCTTTTTTATGATGTTTCAAGAGTTTCTGACGGCGCTTTCTGGCCCCAAGTGTTTTGGGCGTTCAGAACGGCTCGTCGCCCGTCTTATTTCTTCCGTCCCATCACCACGTCGTAGTCGGTGGTGTTCTTCAGGATGCGCGGACGGTTTTCGTTGTATTGTGGACTGATGAGGTCGAGGTCGGGCCGGTAGACCTTCGTGCCGATGCCGGCGATGGAGATCAGCAGATGGGGCAGGGCATCGGTCATGTAGCGGCGGTTCTTGGCGCGCACGATGCGATTGTAGGTTTCCGGATGGTCCACCATGAAGCTATGCGAGCACCATATCCAGAAGGGGATGTCGAATTCCTCACGCGCCAGACGGTCGGTAATCTCGGTGCTATGCATGCGACCGTAGAAATGGACGTTGCCCTCGTAGCATTCTTCGCCATGATCGGGCACGTAGATGACCACCGCATTGCGGTCTTCAAAGCGCTTGATAATCTCGTCGACGATGCTGTCGTTGTAGAGGATGGCGTTGTCGTATTGCGACAAAATCTGCCGTTCGCGGTCGTTCAGCTCGGGCCGATGGTAGTCTTCCTTCCAGAACTTCGTGCGCTTCTTCGGGTAGCGGGTGCGGTAGTCCACGTGCTGACCTTTCAGGTGGAAGATGGTGAGGTTGCACATCTCCTCCTGCTGGCGGATGCTATCGTCGTACACCTGTAGCAGACCCTCGTCGAAATAGCTCAGCTTTGCGTTACGCGAGTCGAACATCGCCTGACTCAGCACCGGGTTGTTTAGGAAGAAACCTCCGCTGAAGTCGTAGACGGCCTCCTTGGCCTGAGGCAGGAACTGGTTGGTGAGGAACGACACATGATAGCCCGCCCGGCGGAACACCTCGGGGAAGAGCGGCTGGTCGCACCACTCACCACTATCGCCCACGCTATAGAACGAGAACATGTGCTTGAAGACGAAGCTCGTCAGGTTCCATGGAGCCACCACGTCGTTGAAGACCGTCAGTTCGCCGCGCTTGGCACGTTCCAGCTGACGAGGTGTCGTAGGCTTGGCGTAGCCGTAGAGCTGAGCGTGATGTCGGTTGAAACTCTCGCCGATGATGAGCACTACGTTGGTACAATCGTATCGGCAACTGTCCACTTTCACCTTGTCGATGCCGTCGATGAGTTTGTCCACCTGTTTTGCCGTCAGTTGGTTGGCCCTGATGCTGAAGGCCAGTCGGTAGAGCGGCTGATACAGGTTGGCGCAAGTCTTCGTCTGGGTGAGCTCGTGCTCCACGTCGCCAATATTGTTGTAGCTCATCAGTCGGTGAAAGGCCTTTTTGTTGCTCCAGCAGTCGTTCAGGCAATAGCAGAACAAGAGCACGAAGGCGATGGCCGGAATGAGCATCTTCCGCTTGTCGAGATCAGCAGGTCGCCATTTGATGCGTTTCCACCATAGTATCGCCCATGTGATATGGACCAGCAGCAATAGCACCACCCAGCCAAAACGGCTGAAAAGCACGTCGAAGGTGAGGAAAGCAGACAAGAACTCGCCCGCCTCCTGGCCGTTCGTCTCACCCACGAGCAATAGCATGGTGGGGGTGAGGGTGCTGTCGAAGCGTACGTAGCAGAACACGTCGGCCAGAGCGACGCCATAGGCCACCACGTAGAAAGCGCGTTTCAGCCAAAGGCTCAGTTTCTGCGGTAGCGCCGAAAGCAATACGGTGAGTGCGGCCACATCGACAAACAGTTCTGTCCAGGCGTGGCTATAGAGCTTCGACGGGTTCGACGCTGGCAGCACGGCATAGGTGCACACCATCCCCAGCGCATACATGAACACGAAAAAGGCAATATTCTTTTTCACGGCTGCAAAGGTACGAATAAGCGAGCAAAA
>JAILAI010000130.1 GCA_024681705.1 Prevotella sp. | reverse complement strand
AAAAAATTGCCTATTAATACAAAACAACAATAGTTTTTATGAGAAGAAGACTGATTTTCACGTTGACATGCCTGCTTCTATCGTGGAGTATGGCATGGGCACAAACAACGTTGACGGGTACCGTTCTTTCATCGGAAGACGGTGAGCCCATCATCGGCGCATCCGTCTTGGTGAAAGGCACCCGACAGGGTGTTGCCACCGATATAGACGGACATTTCACAATCACAACCAGTCAGAAAAGTCCGCAACTCGTGGTGAGTTACATCGGTATGAAGACTGTCACTGTGAAGGGAAGTAACAACATGGTCGTCAGAATGGAACCCGACGGACAATCGCAACAGCTCGACGAAGTCGTGGTGACGGGTATGCAGAAGATGGATAAACGCCTGTTTACGGGTGCTGCCACGAAAGTGGATGCCGACAAGGCAAAGCTCGATGGTGTGGCCGATGTGAGCCGTGCGCTGGAAGGCCGCGCCGCTGGTGTGTCGGTGCAGAACGTATCGGGTACGTTCGGTACGGCGCCGAAGATTCGTGTGCGTGGTGCTACATCCATCTACGGTAGCTCGAAGCCGTTGTGGGTGATCGACGGTGTGATTCAGGAAGACGCCGTCGACGTGAGCGCCGACGACCTGTCGAGTGGTGACGCCGTGACGCTGATTTCGAATGCCATCTCAGGTTTGAGTGCCGACGATATCGAGTCGTTCCAGATTCTGAAAGACGGTTCCGCCACATCTATTTATGGTGCGCGCGCTATGGCCGGCGTGGTGGTCATCACCACCAAGCGTGGTAAGGCCGGACGTAGCAGCATCAACTACACGGGTGAGTTCACCTACCGTCTGAAGCCGAGCTACAAGAACTACAACATCTCGAACTCGCAGGAGCAGATGGGTATCTATAAGGAAATGGCCGCCAAGGGCTGGCTCGAGTTCTCCGCTCTGGCCAACGGTAGCACCGCTGGTCTGTATGGTAAGATGTACAACCTTATCGCACAATACGACGAGACGTCAGGCCAGTTCGGACTTCCCTATACCGACGCTGCCATGAACGCCTACCTGCAAGAGGCTGAGTTCCGCAACACCGACTGGTTCGACCTGCTCTTCAAGGACAACGTCATGCAGAACCACTCGGTGAGCATCTCTACCGGTACGGAGAAGGCCAACCTCTACGCTTCTATCTCGGTGATCAACGACCCGGGATGGACCAAGGACTCGAAGGTGGAGCGCTACACCGCCAACGTGAACGCCACCTTCAACCTGTCGAAGAAACTCAGCGTCAGCTTGCTCACCAACAACAGCTGGCGTAAGCAGCAGGCTCCCGGTACACTGAGCCAGAGCACCGACGTGGTGAGCGGATCGGTGAACCGTTCGTTCGACATCAACCCATACAGCTACGCCATGAACACATCGCGTACGCTGGACCCCAACCAGATCTACACTCGTAACTACGCCCCGTTCAACATCTTCGATGAACTGGACAACAACTATATCGACCTCGCCATCAACGATATGAAGTACCAGGCCGAGGCCACTTGGAAACCCTTCATGGGAATGGAGTTGCACGCCATGGGTGCCTACCGCACCGTGACGAGTGCACAGAAGCACATCATCCTGAACAAGTCGAACATGTCGGAGGCTTATCGCGCCGGTGTGGGCGACCCGAACAGAATGTATAGCAACCCCTACCTCTATCAGGACCCCGACAAACCCAACTCGTTGCCCGTATCAGTGATGCCCACCGGCGGTATCTACATCCGCGACGACAACACGATGGAGCAGCTTCAGTTCCGTGCAACGGCCCAGTTCAATAAGATCTGGAACGACACGCACATCATGAACCTCTTCGGTGGTATGGAAGCCAACAAGGTGGAGCGTGAGTCGGAATACGAAGGACAGTATGGCGTCGACTACGATGCCGCTCGTCTGCACACCGTGAACCCCGACTTCTACAAGCAGGCAAAGGAAGAGGGCACCACGCTCTGGAGCGGTGGTAAGACCTGGACCCGCAACCTGGCCTACTTCCTCAGCGGCAGCTACTCGTATAAAGGACGCTACACGCTGAACATGACCGGCCGCTATGAGGGTACCAACGGACTGGGTAAGAGCCGCAGCTCGCGCTGGTTGCCCACATGGAACGTCTCGGCAGCCTGGAACGCTCACGAGGAAGCATGGATGCAGAAGTGGATGGAGAACACCGACTACAAGATCTCGCACGCATTGCTCCGCCTGAGCTATTCGCTCACCGCCGACCGTGTGCCTTCGTTCGTGTCCAACGCCCGTCCTATCTTCTACTCCTACAACATCTGGCGCCCCGTGTCAGAGCAGCAGGAGCAGGGTGTATACATGAGCAACATCGCCAACACCGAGCTCACCTACGAGAAGAAGAAGGAGTTCAACGTCGGCGTAGAACTCGGTTTCCTTCGCAACCGCATCAACCTGGCCTTCGACGCCTACTGGCGCGACAACTACGACCTGATTGGAACTATCAAGACGCAGGGCGCAGGTGGTGTGCTTACCAAGTATGCCAACGTGGCCACGATGAAATCGAGCGGTTACGAGGCAACGCTCTCTACGAAGAACATTCAGACGAAGGACTTCAACTGGACCACCGACTTGACGTTCTCTTACGCCAAGAACGAAATCACCGACCTGGAAAGCCGTTCGAACGTGATCAATCTGATCACCGGTACCAGTAGCGACCACTTCCGCGTGGGCTATCCCCGTTCGGCTCTGTTCAGCATCCCCTTCATGGGCCTGAACGACGAAGGTCTGCCAACGTTCCTCAACGAGAACAACGACCACACCGTGAGCGACATCTACTTCCAGGAGTACGAGAAGCTGGGCTTCCTGGTGTACGAAGGTCCCACCGAGCCCACCATCACTGGTGGTCTGAACAACATGCTCTCGTGGAAGAACTGGCGCCTGAACGTGTTTATCACCTATTCGTTCGGCAACAAGGTCCGTCTCGACCCGCAGTTCTCGGCCGGCTATTCCGACATGAGCGCTATGCCGAAGGAATTCAAGAACCGCTGGGTACAGCCGGGTGACGAGAAGATCACCGACATCCCGACCATCGCCAGTGTGCGTCAGTACTACAACAACAGCCAGCTGGGCTATGCCTACAATGCCTACAACTACTCGACAGCCCGTGTGGCCGACGGTGGTTTCATCCGCATGAAGGACATCTCGCTAACCTACGACGTGCCGACATCGTTCAGCAACAAGATTGGTCTGAGCCACGCTTCGCTGAAGCTCGATGCCACCAATCTCTTCCTCATCTACGCCGACGACAAGCTCAACGGTCAGGATCCGGAATTCGTCAACTCGGGTGGTGTGGCAACACCTATGCCTAAGCAGATCACGTTCACCGTCCGTCTGGGCATCTAATGCGCGTACATTAAATATAATAATAAGCATAAACAGAAGAAATATATGAAATTCTTTAAATATATATCCGTTGCCGCGCTCCTGACCTTGGGACTTGTCTCTTGCGACGAATTCCTCGACAAGGAACCAGACGAGCGTATTGAAATCAAGGATGTGGATGCTGTGATCGGGCTTCTCAAGAGCGCCTACAGCACGGCAAACTACGGTTGGCTATGCGAATTGTCCAGCGATAACCTCATGGACAACAACGCTCCCCACTATCCCGCTTCGAACGACGACAAGAAAAAGAACCTCGTGCACTATAACCTGCAGCCCTACGAACGTATGGACGATGAGATATTCCGCTTCGAGCAGGTGAAGTCGTCGACAGGTACCGACAGCCCGTCGAGTATCTGGTCCGATTGCTACAACGCCATCGCTACGGCCAACCACGCGCTCTACTATCTCGACCAGATCGAGGCAAAGGAACGCGAGGATGCTGCTAAGGCGGGTTCAGTCTTTGAACCCACTGCCAAGATGAAGGCCGCACGCGGCGAGGCTCTGCTCATCCGCGCTTACTATCATTTCGTGCTGGTGAACATTTTCTCGCAGGCATACAAGAACGATGAGGCCAGCCGTCAAGACATCGGCGTTCCCTACGTGACGGTTCCTGAGGATAAGGTGCTCGTCGACTACGACCGTTCGAACGTCACCGAGACATACAATAAGATTCGCCAGGATATGGAAACTGGTCTGTCGCTCGTCGTAAACACTTACTACGAGAAGCCGAAGTGGCACTTCAACGTGAATGCCGCCCACGCCTTTGCTGCCCGTTTCTACCTCTACACCCGCAATTACGAGAAGGTGATTGAGCACGCCGACGCCGTGCTGGGTGTTGGAACCTCCAATCTGCCCAACTTGCTGATGCGCTACGACGGTTTCAGCAACTGTACCTATGGCGACGACTACGCCAACGTTTGGCAGAGTGCCGACCTGAACAACAACCTGATGCTCGTGGCTACTTACTCCATCGCATCGCGCCGCGCCGCCGGATATCGCTACGGACAGATCTCAACGGCCCTTCAGTCGACCATCTATCACCTCGGTCCGAACTGGCGCTGGTACGTCATTCCTTGCGCATACGTATCGGGTATGACCTTCTATCGTAGCAACCAGGACTACGGTTATATGTCGATGAAGTCGGGCGAGACGTTTGAATACACCGACAAGGTGGCCGGCATCGGCTACGCTCACGTCATCCGTCGCGAGTTCACCTGCACCGAGTTGCTGCTCGAAAGAGCTGAGGCCAAGCTGCTGAAGCAGACGCCCGACATCGACGGCGCCGTTGAAGACCTCATCGCCTACGACAACAGCCGCTGGACATTCACCGAGGAAGACGAGCGCACATTCCGCAACGGTAACGCTCTGACCGACCTGACACGTGCCACGCTGGAGAGCTATTATAGCAAGGCCGTGAACTACAACTGCTACGAGAACTGGGACTTCACACAGAAGATGAGCCCCGACTTCGTCGTACCGCAGAACGTGGTGGTCTACATGAACGCCGTGAACGACATGCGTCGCTTCGAGACCAACTGGGAAGGTCTGCGCTTCTTCGACCTGAAGCGCTGGGGTGTTGAATACTCTCACTTCTACAGCGTAGACAACGTTGAGTACAAACTGACCTGGAACGACCCGCGCCGCGCCATCGAGGTGCCGCAGGAAGTGATGGCCGCTGGTCTGGAATCATCGCGTCCGCCCATCGACAAGACAGATTACGAGATGGCTACAGATTTAAGAAAAACGAAATAACAAAGGAGGACTACAGATATGAAGAAACTATTTAATCTGGCAATTGCCGCTGTATGCGGATTGTGCTGCCTGGGAATGGGGTCGTGCGCTGAAGAAGATTTCACGCCTACCATCTTCGACACCAACGAGTATCCCCTCGACAAAACGTCGTACACCTTCCCGCTCGACACATTCATCAAGAAGAACTTCCTGGAGAAATACAACATGCGCTTCATCTACAAGATGGAGGACATCGGCTCCGACCTTCAGAAAAACCTCGTGCCCTGCTCCTACGAAAAGAGTTGCGAACTGGCCGTGCTCGCCAAGTACCTCTGGTACGACGTGTACGAGAAGTGCGCCGGCGAGGTGTTCCTGAAGAAGTACAGCCCCAGGATTATCCACGTGATTGGCTCGCCCTCTTACAACCCCGCATCGGGAACCGAGACGCTGGGTTATGCTGAAGGCGGTCTGAAGATCTCGCTTATGAATGCCAACCACATGAGCATCTATAACATTGAGGACTTGAACGAGAAGTTCTTCAAGACCATGCACCACGAGTTCAGCCACATCCTGCACCAGACGATTGAGTATCCGCAGGACTTCCGACTGATTTCGCGAAGCCTCTACAACCCCATCAGCTGGCAGGAGACCGCCGACTCGATTGCCGTTTCACAGGGCTTCGTCAGCGACTATGCTTCGTCGGCCGACCGTGAGGACTGGGTGGAGACCATCGCCAACTACATCGTGAAGGACAGCATCACCTGGAACCAAATGCTCAACACCGCAGAATACGACTGGGAGCGCGTTTCGGTGTCGAAGAAAGTATGGGATACCTACAACGCACTTGTCAACATAGGCGTCGCCAACCGCGACTCTGTGGGATACATTGACCAAAAGAATCCTGAAGCTTCGAGCGGTACCGACGGACAGTACAACATCCAGCGCAAGCTCATCCAGCGCGATGGCAACGACAATGCTGAGGTTGACGCCGACGGAAACATCATCTACCTGAAGACCAGCGGTATCAACGGACGCGAAGTCATTCTGCGCAAGCTCGAGATGGCCACTCAGTGGCTTAGCGAGCAGTTCGGCGTCAATCTTGAGGATTTGCGTATGGAAGTGCAGAAGCGCCAGTGGATGACAAATCCCGATGGAAGCTTCAAATTTGATGATCGTGGCAGATTCATCAACCGCCTGACGACGGAAACAGAAGATGGAAAAATCTTTATGGAACAACTTCTTGAAGAGGTTTGGAAGTACAAGTCACTGCAACAATAATAACCTTCTTAGATATATTAGATTATGAACAAGATATTATCAGTTTCACTATTGCTGGCAGGCGCTCTTGCATTTGCAAGTTGTGCTGGCGAGGAAGAGGACCTGTTCGAAAAGTCGGCTGCTGAGCGACTCAATGAGACCAGTGCCATTTATACATCGCGACTCGAGGCTTCTCCCGGCGGATGGGTCATGGAGTATTATCCCACATTCGACAAGGAAGGCTATGGCGCATACGGCTATCTGCTGATGTCGCGATTCAATAAGGACCATTCGGTGACAGTAGGTATGAATAACGAGCTCTCCTTCAGTCGCTATATGGAGGATACAACGCCTTGGGAAGTCATCACAGACAATGGTCCTGTGCTGAGCTTCAATTCCTATAATAGTTGTATTCACGTCTTCTCCGATCCTGAATCGTACATTAACAATGTGGTTGTTGGCGATCAGGGTACTGGCGTTGGCGGCGACTATGAGTTTGTGATGGTCGACGTGCCCGAAGACGGACAGTTCAACATGCTGAAGGGAAAGAAACGCGGCACCTATACCCGCATGACACGCATTCCCGAAGGTACGGACTTTGAGACCTATCTCGAGGAAATCTCTGCCTTCCAGAACAAGGTGTTCCCCGAAAAAGCACCGAACTTCAATGTGGCTACTTTTGGCGACAGCATCATGAAAATTGCTGAGTCCTACACCACCATCCCGAATTTCTACCGTTACAATGGCGACGAGATTGCCGACGAGACACGTCATCCGTTCCTCATCACAAAGCGCGACGGAAAGTTCTATCTGCGTCTGCGCGATGCCTTCGAGCTTGCTGACGATAACACCGCTCAGGAGTTTGAGTATGACGAGACCGAGGACATCTTCAAGGAGGTGAACCATCCAGAGTTTACTATCTCTGGTCCGAATCCGGCGGAGTTCTGCGAGTTCTCTATGACGAACGGCCATATGTGGCAGCTGCTTCGTAGCAACGGCATGTCGGACAACATGAAGAGTTTGTTCGAAACTGTGTATGATGGTTTTAAGAGCCGCAAGATCACGTTCTCTAGCGTGCAGTTCTCGTTAGACGAAAACAACGCCATGCTCGTTACCTTCACCTACCGCAAGACCTCAACGACACGTATCAGCGTGAAGTACAGCTATACCCGCAACGGCGATGAGATCACCTTGTCGAATCCCGAACCCGTTGACAATGCAAGTGCTGTAATCAGCAGCATCACCGGCCTGCAGGATTTTGTCAATGCCCTCGCTACCACCTTTACAGTGTCGTCGGACGGCAACAAGTTCAATATGTCGAACATCAAGCTCACAAGCAAATCGAACGATTGGATAATTCTTAATTATATTAATTAAAAACAACTATTATGAAAAAAACATTACTTTTATTGGCTGCCCTCGGTTTCTGCAGCATGAGCTTTGCTCAGCTTCGCTCCGAGATGACGGACAACAAGGTCTACATGAAGGACTTTGTGAAAGCCGCCAAGATCGACCGCCCCATGATGACTGTTGGCAAGACTGCAGACATCACGTCTTCACCGCGCAAGTCGAAGGAAACGGGTCTTTACTATGCCAAGCCTGCTGGTGCTCTCTATTGGGCATGGGATAAGGAAGGTTCTGGTTATGGTCCCACCTACATCAGCATTCCTTCTTGGGATGTCTTCACTTTCACTAATCTGTCTACAAATCCGGCTGAGACTGTTTGGCACCTGAACAGACCTGGTGGTACAGTTCCCTATATGGATATTTCGGAAGATGCTGACGAAGCAGGTAACTACGCAAGCGCTCTTGAACCTGGCTATTTCTTGGCTGCTCCCACGGTTGCTAATAAGGAATTGACCGACTCTTTCACCATTGGTGCAAAGACAAACTATTATTGGAGTGGTGATTACCCAACCTATTATTCACGTGTCGTCACCGACTCAGTGACAACATTGGGCTTTACCGATGACCACGCTGGTGGCTATTCGTTCGGTTCTATGAGTACTGGTTACCTCTATGGTACAGGTAACATCGATTACGGAGATGGTGAAATTGGTACCTGCCGCTACATTATGCAGTCATTCCCGAAGCCAGCTTCTCCTCTCTATGTAGAGGATGTCTTCTTCAGCTGTCTTTCTGATGGTCCCGACCCATTGCCTGAGGGACAGGAACTGACACTGTCATTCTACGACACTACTATCGACAGCAGAGGTCGTCCAGACGCTGCAGAAGGTGACCCATTCCTCGTGCTCAAGGCTAGCAAGAACGACCTCGTTGGTGACGGAGAGTCTAACCCTGTACAGTACACAACAACAGGTGTATACTACAGATGGTGTCTGACATTCAGCAACAAGGTTGTCGACGAATTCGGAATTGAAACAACTGAGCCGTTCGTACTCGACAAGCCGTTCACCGTTATCCTTTCTGGTATTGACGGCGAGGGTGTGAGCATAGGTTTCACCTGCAATGATATCAATGCTGAAGACGAGCCCGACTTCACCTACGTTTCTACTCAGGAAACTGGCGTAGTGAACACTCTCGGTGCTGGCTATTTCGTTGTGGAAGTTGCAGACGGTGCTTATCAGCACTACTATACCGCATCAGCTCTGAACATGTCTCTCACTGGTATGATGGACAAGGTGCTGGTGGCTGACGAACTGTCCGATTCAGAGGGCAATGAATATGAGAACTGCAACGTGCTGTTCGTTTCTGACGATGGTGCTGAGTGTGGTGTCGCAGCTGGTGATGACGGTTACTTCCCCGGTGTATATGTTTACACAGCTAACTATTGGAAGGATCAGAGCGGTTCTGGCGACGAGTACTACTATTTCGACGAGCTGCCTGATTGGGTGACCGAGGTAACAGTCGACGACAGCTACTATATGAATGCTGACTACGACTATGCTTCATTCAATATTGTAGGTGTGAAGGCTGAGCCGCTGCCCGAGGGCACGACTGGCCGTTTCTGCAAGACCTTCGTTAAGGGTCGTGGTACAACATCTGAAATTCCTGTTATCATCGTACAGGGTGAGGTTGATCCCAGTCAGTATCTCGAGGCTGCTGGTGATGTCTACGACTTTGCTGCTGCCGCTGCTGCTGAAGAGAATCCTGAGAACCTCAATGGTGGAAGCGCTCAGAAGTTCGCCTTCTGGGACATCAAGAACGAGAAGAACGATGCACGTCAGGACTTCAAGGGCTATCAGAACTACACCGGTGCCAACCTGCCTGCTGAGTGCCATGTA
>JAILAI010000076.1 GCA_024681705.1 Prevotella sp. | reverse complement strand
CACGTTTTTCGCGGAGAAGCATTCCGTTTATGATTTTTTAGCCAAAAACAATGGCAAGCATCCTACAATATGGCCAAATGACGGCAGAATTGAAACAATCTTTAACAATGAATTATTATACAACTGCAATGCGGGTTAAGCTGTCACAACATTATGACGTGTTCATTCTCTCTACTGCTCCCTGGAAGAACCCATCCGCATGGGGTGATAAAAGGAAATGGGTAGAGAAGTATTTTGTTGAAATCTTCTTTAAAAGGATAATTCTCACGCACAGGAAAGATATCTGTCAAGGCGATTACCTGATTGATGATAGACGCTGGAATGGTGCGATGAATTTCAGCGGGGAATGGATTAAATTCGGTTCTGAGGAGTTTCCCAACTGGGATACAGTCATCTCATATCTTTCAGAAAAAGACAAATGGAATTGATAGAAGAATCAGGATAATGAATAGTCTTTACGATGAAAAAATGTTTCAATTTGTTTTGAGATATCCACGACATATACTATCTTTGCATCCAAATTGAAGAAGTAATTCGGAAATTTACATCAAGAACGCAGCAATGCGTGCCAACCGAGCTTAAGGGATAGAGCTATCCCGAAAAGCCACGGTGGCGAGCTGAAAAGCAGATGTGGGCAAACGCCAAAAAACTTGATAAGCTCAGAGAATGTAGATTTCCTTATGTGTCCGTACCAGCGGCATATAGGGATTTTTTATGCTCTAAAAAGCAAGCGTTGTTACTTGTCGTTATACCCACTCATAGTAGGATTTCATTACTGTATAACGATTTAAATAACAACGACATGGAAAAGAAAAAAGAATTATTGCAGTGTTACCAGAACATCCTGTTGCATATTCCTCATGCGTCAGTATTGTTTCCGGAAGATGTATGCTACAGTTTCAACGACCTGGATGAAGAGGAACGACAGCTCGTCGATTACTACACCGATGAACTTTTTATAACATCACATGATTCACCGCACATCAGCAGTATGGTGTTTCCCTATTGCCGCTTGTATTGTGATGTGGAGCGACTCATCAAGGACCCACTGGAAAAGGTGGGATTGGGTATATCTTATCGTCGTCGGATGCCCGCAGGGATTATACGGGCGTTTAGTATTCTGACTTCCGCTTTCCGGTTATACGCGCACTTCCATGCAGAGATGTCCACAAGAATTGTTGAATATGGCCATCCTCTACTGATAGACTGCCATAGCTTCTCTAGCATTCCGAATCTACTGAACTCCAATCCACCAGACATTGACATCTGTATTGGCTATAACGAAGATGAAACGTGCCCAGATATTGTTGTCATCAACAGCATTGCTCAGCATTTTAAGTCGTGTGGCTATAAGGTTGGTATCAACACTCCGTTCTCGAACAGTAAGACGTTCGATGTCCCCGTGAATTACCATTCCGTGATGATTGAGGTGAACAAACGTCTTTATATGAACGAGTATACGCTTGAAAAGACGGAAGGATTCGGTAAGTTGAAACAAGACATCCAATCTTTGTATGAACTGCTACTAAAAAACAAGTAATCATTATCTGTGAACATAGGCTTCACAGGCGGTTGTTATCTTTGCAACGAAATTAAAAATCCGATTATATGAAAGAACGTGATATCAATATTCCATTTATTCATATCCATGAATGCTGTTATCCTTTTATAGAAGGCTGCTTCATGGACAAGTCACCTTTTATTAAGGAGAGGATACCTCCAATATCCGGACTTTTCAGCACACAATTCATGCTCAAAAGGAAATGGATCCTGGATTATGATAATGAAGTAATTTACGCAAGGCTTGAGTAAATTTTGTGATTTGCAAAATAATGCGTATCTTTGCGAAGTAAAATATAAATAAATGGAGCAAACTATTTCCTATGGATAGAGTTACGGATAGTTATTGGGCTGGTTATTACAATAAATGTATAGCTTAATTAATGACACCCAAAAGAAAAAGGCAATCTTATGCGAATGGCTATTCTGAATTGGTAAATGTATCCTATGCCATCGAAGTGTGGCTAAGAAAAAAATAAAAGTGTAATAGCTATAAAAATGGTGTATATCTCAATTTAAAATCGTATTTTTGCCGCAAAAAGGAATATACATGAAGATAAAAGAAAGAATACAGGCCCTGCTTCTGGAAATGAACAAGGGCATATATGAGAAGGAAACGGAAATCGCATTGTCCCTGCTGGCAGCTGTTGCAGGTGAGAGCATCATCATTCTGGGACCTCCTGGAGTGGCTAAGTCAATGGTGGCCAGAAGACTGAAATGTGCCTTCAAGGATGCGAGGAACTTTGAGTACCTGATGTCCAGGTTCTCAACTCCAGACGAGATATTCGGTCCTGTTTCCATTTCGCTGCTGAAGTCGTCAGACAAATATGAACGAACCATTGAGGGATACCTGCCGTCAGCAGATGTCGTTTTCCTCGATGAGATATGGAAGGCCGGTCCTGCCATTCAGAACACGCTTTTGACCGTTATCAACGAGAAACTCTTCCGTAACGGTGACAAGGAGATACACCTGCCTCTCAAACTTCTTGTAGCAGCCAGCAATGAGCTTCCTGCCCAAGGTGAGGGTCTGGAGGCTTTGTGGGACCGTTTCCTTATCCGCCTGGAAAGCGGGAGCGTCAAAGGACAGGAGAATTTCGAACGTATGCTGATGGACAGCAACGACGGGAAAGATCTTGTAAACGAGAACAAATGGCAGATCACCAATGAAGAATACGGACAATGGACGGAACGCATTCAGGGAGTCGATGTCTCGGACGCTCTCTTGAAATGCATCCATGTCATCAGGAAGGCACTTGGGGCCGTGACTGTTACGACAAGCGATGAACGGAGGAGCATCTATGTCAGCGACCGCAGATGGAAGAAAATCGTGAAATTGCTCCGCACTTCAGCATTCCTGCAAGACCGCAAGAAGGCTGACCTGGTGGATTTGCTGCCCATATATCATTGCCTGTGGAATGAGCCGGACGAATGTCAGGATATCCGTAGAATCGTCATCCGCTCACTGTTTTCCGAGTCTGGTACTGATTTGGCAAAGATGAAACTGGCCATCGAGGCGGACATCAAACTGATCAGAATGCACGGGGCTACGTGGAAGGCTAAGGCGTCTCTCCTGAAAAGGGATGGCAACAAGAAAATCTTCGACAGCTTCTATTACCACCTGCTCGACCATGACACGGGTAACACTTATATCTTTATTGCTGACTACCAGCGGATGAGGGATTACAAGAATGCGCAGAAAGGACAGTTGGGCGTACTTTATAAAGACCCTAAGAATCCAGTCCGTAGCATTATCCGTGGATACGACGGTGCTGACTATCCCGACGGGGCACGACAGGTCATACTGGTACGTGATAATGACAACGTCTATGTTGACGGCGTGCAGTTCAAGATAGAGACGCTGGCACCTGGAGAGAAGCAGAAGATTCCTGTTGCGAAAGGAGCAGTGAGCGAGCGTGACTATTACGCTGAACTCGACACGCTTGGAGACAAGATACGTAAACATGAAGCAGATATCAAGGGAAACATCTTCCTCTCTGACGATGACAGGAAAGAACTTGACGAATATCTGAAAGGTCTATATTCAGAAATAGCATTGACAAGACATGAGGTTGAAAAGGTGGAATGACTGATACAAGGGAAAATGATGTCGAATACTGGATGGAACGCATAAGACGGAAACGTCTGACCGCGGGAGAATATCTTAAGTTGCTGGAGAACTTCGTGAAGAGTGGAGAGCAGCCTGAGATAGAGGCCGACGTGCTTACTGATTACCCTTGGCAGATGTACGATGACCCCATCTTGCGCTATATCGTGGAGGTGACACATGACCCAATGATTCAGTCCCGAGTTTTGACGAGCAAGATGGCAGGAAAGATTTTCTATGAGTCCATGGGGCGCTTCGTCATCGACTGTCTACATGAGGAGCAGTTCTGCAACCAGAAGTCATGGTCAGAAAGGAACGAGATGGGAAAGACCTGTGAATGGTCTTTGCAGAAGAAGAAAGACAACTGGCAGTCACTCATCGCGGCTATCGACGAAAAGCACAAGGAAGATGGTTTCGACAAGAAATTCATGAAAAAGCTATTTCAGCGTCAAGGTTGGCGCAACGAGGCCAACTGGGAGAAGCTGCGTCAGGAATGGGCTGGTGCTTTAGAACGGCAGATGCAACGTGAGGTCGGAGAGAAAGTCCGCAAGAGGGCTCCCGCTACCAGAAACGGGATGATGAACATGATGGAAAGGATGAGCGAGCAGCATCACCGACCTGATAATGACGATGACGCCCTCAGAGGTCAGGCATGGGACTTAATGGAAGGGATGTTCACGGAAAGCGAGTTTGAGAAGAAACTGAATATCGTCAAGATACAGAACAAATATCCTGAGATTGGAGAGGTGGCACGTCGGATGGGCAGGACCGTGGAGGAAGAGGGTCACGACTACATAGCCGTGCAGGAGGGTTTCCGCTTCAAGATCGACCATTCCGCAGGCAGCGACATCGAGGGCATTACCGTTGGGAACGACATCAACGCCTTACTGCCCATTGAGTTGACACAGTATGTTGACGAGCAGTTGGAGGATTTGTTCTACAAGAAGTTCCTTACCCGAAGACTACAGACATTCAGATACCGTTCGGAACTGAACAAGCCGTCTCGGAAACTACACCAGCAGCGGGCTGTCCGCAGAGGTCCGATGATAGTATGCCTTGATTCATCCGCCAGCATGTATGGTGTGCCACAAAAGATTGAGGCATCCCTGCTCGCCAAACTGGAGCAGACGGCAGAGGAACTGAAACGAGACTGTTTTCTGATAGATTTCTCCGTATCCATCCGCCCTATAGACCTTCGCGCACGCTCACGGAAACGCCGCATGGAGCGGATCGGACTGAAAACAGAAAAGGACAGCGAACTTGTCCTGGGGGAATTCCCTTTCATTGGGGGCGGAACTGACGCAGAGAAAATGCTACGCCTGACCTTTGCCTTGCTTGATGACGGAGACAACCACTATATGAATGCAGACGTGTTGTGGGTGACAGACTTCCTGATTCCCCGTACTACAGAGGAATTGATGCAGCAGTTTTCCGAATACAAGAAATACGGAACCCGTTTCTATGGATTCCAGATTGGTGTGGGGGAGAACAACTGGCAGCAGTATTTTGACCACATCTACCAGATACACTATGTGCGGCCGAGAATGTATTGAATAATCGGCAGTTGATAATCATTTATTTCCAATTCATTTACTTCTGAATATAAGATGGAGAATAGAAACAGACAAAAAGGTGATTCAAGATTGGCATATGAGTCAGTCAGTGATATTATCGATAGTAACAAAAAAAAATCCTTTGTTCAGATTGAAAATGAAGAAAGTAATCTCTATTCCCCTTTTGAAACATCATGTGATACTTCTGGCATGCTTTCTAAACCTGGGATCATTCAGAGAAATGACATGAGTAAAATGATTGATGAGTTGTCATAACAAAAACCGTGCCATTTATGTATGTTGTTGAAAATCAGTGCATTTGCAAGTTTGAAAAATTTTCCGTATCTTTGCACCCGGAAAACATCACGCTATTGGGAGACGCCCGATGGCTTTCAAACCAAAATTTTATTCGAATGCTGAAGAAGTTCTTCACGTATGCTAAACTCGCATGGGTTTATGCAAAAGGTATCTGTGGCTTACGCCGCAAAGTGTATGACCTGCAGTTCGTTTATGTTCCTGAGGATAAGCTGTGGTATATCGACATGCCATGGCCGGGTGATCGGTACAACCTGGCGATGGTGGCAGGGAGCAACCATCTGCTGAAGTTCCTGGACACAAAGTCTGAGAACCGTGTTCGGGTACTTGTACACCCTTCCAGGAAACGTATTACAACGTTAAAGGAAGAAGGATACTTTGAATGCGACAAACAATACTCTGGTTTGTTGCGTGGTGCTACTTACAAGGTTAACGGCCTTGAAGGATTCTCTCGTGAGATATGGATTTGTCCTGTCACACTCTGTGTTCTGGGCTATTATCCAAAGTTCATCTATATTCGTCAGACATCATGCTAATGGAATTGATACTACTTATAGCTTTTGTAATGTTATGCGCCCTCTTAATAGGAGGGATAGCATTATTCGTCTGGGTACTGACGCACTTGTTCGATGACAGATCTCAGGGAATGAATACAATATCTTCTGAAAGCGTTTACTTCAAGAACTTTGATCGGTTCAAGAAGAAAGCCGGGGAGATTGCTGTAAGGGATGAGGTAACCAGCCGTTACCTACAATCCCGAAATTTAAGATTGAAAAACTCTAAAAACATCTAAAGATGCAGGAAAAGGATTCGTTTTACAAGCAATTCTGGGAGAATCTTTCACCTATGGGAAAGGTTGTGATGGCAGTAATGACACCCATCTTTGCTGTTGTTGCAGGAACAGAACGTCTCATAGCGAAACTGACAGGTTCCACTTATAATGAAGTGAACATCGTGGTGTACTATCTCCTGATGCCACTTTCGTGGACGGTAATGATTGACTATATAACGAAATTGCCTTTGCTGACACCGATGTTCATCATCGCCAGGGTCGTCTTTCTATGGAAAGACCCTATGAAGTTCCGCGACCGCTGTGACTGGGCTTTTATGAAGTCTGTGGACTTCCTACTGTTGTTCAAGAGAATCGGCTGGAACTATATCGTCAGCTCTGTTATCATCTGTGTTGTGGTACCCATTCTCATCTACATTGAGTTGATATATGCTATCATAAGATTATAGATATCCTGTATTGTTTGACGAACATATTGACAATGAAAATAATATTTCTTGACTTCGACGGTGTTATGGACACAGCCTATTATGGCATAATTCTTCATAAGAATGACATGCCTGAACATGATAAATACGGTGTCGTTTTTGATCCTGACTGTATTCAGAATCTGAAATACATCATTAATCAAACAGGGGCTAATATTGTCGTGACATCAACCTGGAAGGTTTTTATGAGCTATCAGGATATCCTAAAGATGTGGGAGGACAGAAAATTGCCAGGTTTTGTGACTGATGTAACGCCCACTCCTGTCGGGAATCATAAAAAAGGGGATGAGATTGATTTGTGGCTTAAAGAATGTGGGGAAGAATGTGGATATGTGATTATTGACGACCTTGACGCACATTGTTTCAATGAATATCAGTTATCAAGGCTTCTGACAGTCAACCCGTTTAATGGACTTGATAAAGAAACAGCAATAAAGGCTGTTCGAATCCTGAACATATAAGACAAAAGACAAGATTAAAATGGAATTGGAATTTGAAAAATGGGAAAACGGACAATGGTTCGTCATCTTACCTGATTATGATGGTGATCAGGAGGATCTTGAAATGGTGGACGGTGCCGATACTCTTCTAGACTTCCTCACCGAAGACGGATTATACGTCACGGTTGAGGTAAGTCTGGAAGAAGAGGAAGGTTATTCAATTCTAAAATTAGCGGCACATGATGAAATCGGAGGAACCCATCAAGTGGAGAACATGGATGGCTTCAGCAATGATGTGTGGTTATGTAATGTTGTACACTATCTGTATGGTGAACATCCGGAAGTCATTTACTTTAAGACGGTATAAAAATTCCATGACAAAGCTTTTGTGATAAGTTTGGCTCAAAAGCGTACTTTTACTATTTACTAAAGATCTTTATAGAAAAAAATATTTAATGATGGGCAAAGTGATTTTTCTCGACCTAGATGGTGTACTTAACACCGACAGATGGCATTGTCAGGAAGTCGGAAATGGCCTGCAAGACGAATACGGCTATAAGTTCGACCCTGTTGCCGTTGCCAATCTTGCAACGATTGTTGAAGAGACTGGAGCTGATATTGTTATTTCTTCCTCATGGAAGTTCATGGGACTGTCAAAGATCCGGATGATGTGGAAAGAAAGGAAGCTCCCAGGTAAGGTTATCGGAATAACTCCAAACTCTGTGGGAGATGAATTCCTGCTTAATGCCGATCTCGACAATATTGACATCATGGCTATCAGGGGGCAGGAAATCAAGGAATGGTTGATGCAGAATGGGAAAGACGTTACTCATTATGCCATCCTCGATGATATGGAAGATATCCTCCAAGAGCAAACAGACCACTTCGTATGGATTAATCCTGAGGTCGGAATAACGAAAGAGAATGCTATGGATGTGATACATATCTTAAATATGAATTGAATACATAATATATTATAATCACATAACTGATATAACAAATATGGCAAAACACATTTTTGAACAGATGAATGACTTCTTTTCCACTCCGCAGAAAGGGAAGAAAATCGAATTTGGATTGAATAGAATAGATTGGTTGCTGAATGACATCGGCAAAGGAAAGGTCATCATCATAGCAGGCAGGTCAATTGACGGAAGAGACGCTATGCTCTACACGCTGATGAAAAATATGGCGATAGACAGGAGGATACCCTCATTGATACTAAACCTTGCAACATCAGAAGACACTTTCTACAAATCCTTTATTTCAAATGTAGAAAATATTTCTACAGAAGAGTTGGTTTGTAAAGAAGCTTGGAAGGATAGCAAATCGCTTGAAAAAGCGGAATTATACATAGAGTTCCCTTCAGACAGGAGCATGGATCACATTGAAGATGTCATCAGAGAACATGTGGAAAAAGGGATTGAGACGGTCCATATAGACTTGTTTCAGGCAATAGACTATAAAGGGAACATGCATTTCTTTGAAGAAAATGAACTAATATATTTTTGTGCCAAATCCTCAAAACGATTGTATGCATTAGCTAAAGACCTGGGTATTACCGTCGTTATGGGGGCGGCTGTAAGCTATATGGCTGATGAACGTGAAGGACTTGAGGGACCTATTCCTCAGCATAAAGACATGACTGAACAAGGCCGGCTTGATGAATTCAGTGATGTGATATTAGGAGTTTATGTCCCTTATGCTCACCAGGTTTTCTTTGATGGCGTAGATAATCTTCGTGATGTTATTTATGTAAGTGTGATAAAGAACCGAATCAACTCAAAATTAGGTAGATTCACGATGACGTACGACATCTATCATAATAGAGTTGTTGATGAAAAAGAAGTCAATAGACTAGCCTTTGAGGAACTGAAGAAGAAAAATCCAGCATTTAATGAGTTGGCCATCAATCTGATGCTGGAACAGGCAGAAGAAATATAGTCTTGTGTATGGCAGTGAAAAGAATATTAGTCATTCCAGATGTTCATGGTAGAGTGTTTTGGAAGGAGCCCGTCAAGAAGTACATGAATGTTGTCGACAGGATGGTGTTTCTTGGTGACTATCTCGACCCATACGAGGAAGAGGACGAACTAGCTGATGACATCTTTGAAAACATGATGGAGATTATTGAACTGAAACAGAACAATATGGATAAGGTTGTTCTGCTGAAAGGTAATCATGATCAGCATTATGCTTCTGAACGTTTTGAAGAATTGGCAGGAGGAACACGTATGGATCATCAGAATTGGTACAATTACCATCAAGCGTTCAATGATTACAAGGATCTGTTCCAGATAGCACATGTGGAGTTTGTCAAAGGGATGCCGTATGTTTTCTCGCATGCAGGCCTTACGCTATATTGGCTGAAGAAAGTCAACGATAACGTGTGGAATCTTTTTGACAATCAGATTTCCGTAGCAGACCCAGAGATTATCGAAAGGATTAACCAGTTGGACGATGATGGTAAAGGACAGGAGATGTTGTCGGTTATAGGAAGTCTGCGCTCGTGGATTGGCGAAAAGACGGGCAGCGTTTTGTGGGCTGACGTTGAGGAGCACTCCATACCTGACGCTCCGAAAGCGTATGGTCTTGATAAAGTGTTTCAGGTGTTTGGCCATTCGAGGCTAAACAAAGGGTACGACAAGCTTGAATTTAGGAATTTCGCTATGATTGACAGTAGGCAATGTTTTATAATTGATGAAAATAACGAGGAGAGAATAGTAACTACAAAAGAATATTTGTAACAATATGGTTTTCATCCAAATGAGCACTACGGTTTAATTTGGTTGGAATACGACCATATTCTTGCCAGACGCAGCCGATGCTTTCGCTTTTGGGTGTTTTAGCCGAACAACTTTTATGGACGTGCGCTAAACATTTGTTCACACTTCATGTGGGTAGTTTTAACATTATAATTCGAAAATTCTGAACTCGAATGTCCGAAGCACCGAAATAAGCCAGCCATGAGGCATTAGCACAAAACGTTGATTGCCAATTAGTTACAAATTTGTCGACAATTTTTCGAGCGAAATTTTTCGATTTCTTGTCAAAAAAATCTAGATTTTTTGCACCAAAAGCGACAGTTTCGATGAGCAAAAGCGGCAGTTTTGGTCATCAAAAGCGCCAATTTCGATGATCAAAAGCGGCAGTTTTGCTCAGACGGCTTTTCGATTGTAATCTCTGAGATAGCAAAAAGGGGGTAGACATGTGGGTAGTTTTGCTCAAAAATTTTGGTCTTTTTGAAGGCTGTTTTTTAACAATTTTGGAGGTCTGAATTGTTAAAAAGAGGTAAGTCTGACGATAACGATACATCTTAATATCCATCAAACCTGTTTGAGTGGCCGCATCGCGAGGGAGGAAACCAAAGGCTAGCTAATCATCTTTGGGGCGGCATAGCGGAATCCATGCGCCAAATTATTTCATTTATCTAAGTTGTCTTGTTTTTCTTTTTTCTATATGCCGTTCTTGTAAATGGTTGTGAGCAAATTTGTTACGTCCCCATTCAACATTGTGTCGAAAGCCGTCTGGATTTGTTAATCTTTTGTTAAAATAAACGCATAAATGCTCAAGAAGATATTACTTTTCTGTTTTTTTCTTATATTTGCAGCATCTATCACTAATTTGACAAAAAAGGAGCAGTCAGGTTTCCTATTGACATTCGGTTGATGTGTCATTTTAATGAACAAACTGATGTGTGCTGGGATTTTACGTTGTTGTGCGATGCCGTGTTGTTGAGCGCCCCGTGATAAAAAGGAATTTGGAATGAAAACGAAATAACCAATAATAAAATGAAAAGAAAACTATGGATTTTTGTCTTTGCCCTTGTGATGATAGCACAAGGAGCTATGGCCGAAGAGGTGACCATCGCGTCGGCCAGTGACTGGGACACCTTTGCCAGCCGCGTGAATGCCGGTGAGACATCTCTCGACGCACGTATGACGCAAGATGTGGACCTTGCCAATCATCAGACAAAGGTGGGTACTTCGTCGAAACGCTATTGTGGTCGGTTCGATGGTGGTGGTCACACGCTGACCGTCGGTTACACCACGAGCAGCAACCATTGCGCGCCATTTGCCTTTGTTGGTGGTGCGAGCATCATCAACCTGCATGTGACGGGCACAATCAATACTAGCGCACAGTTCGCCACCGGTCTCGTGGGTAGTCTGTCGGGCAGTCGCAACAAGTTGCTGAACTGCCGTGTGAGCACTGTCATCACCTCGTCGCATAGCGGTGATGGTACCCATGGCGGATTTGTTGGCGTAGTGGAGAAATATGCCTGGGTGACCCTTGGCTCATGCCTCTTCGACGGCAGAATAGTCACTACGGGCGGCACCACCAACTGTGGTGGCTTCGTGGGTTACTCCCACTCTGCCGATTTCTACATCGTCAACAGCCTCTACGCCCCGCAACCCGCTGCCACGGGCGAGAGCGTCATCAGCGAGGGCAGCAGCACCTTTATTCGCACCAGCTATTCGCTCACGTATAGTCTCATTAACAGCTACTACACCGCCACGCTCGGTGAGGCACAGGGCAGCGATGCCTCCGCGCTCACTCCTGCAGCCCTGGTGGAAGCGCTCGGCCAGGAACAGTGGATGGTTGATACCAATGGTCAGCCAGTGCCCACATCTGGCCGCAAGTTGCTCTCGGGTAGCGGCACGTCGACCGACCCCTATATCGTTGCCTCGGCTGAAGACTGGCATACTATGGCAGAATTGGTGAAAGTGGGGGAGAGATTCTCGGGTCAGACGATTTCGCTGACCAACGACATCGAGGTGAGCGAGATGGTGGGAAGTAACCGTCTGGGGTTCTCTGCCATCTTCAAAGGCAATGGCCACACGCTAACCTTCAACCACACCGCTACCGAGGAAATATGCGCCCCCTTCCGCTATGTGTCGGGAACCACCATCTGCGGGCTGCATGTGGACGGCGTCATCAAGACCTCCTATCCTAAGGCCTCGGGCGTCGTCGGCTACACCCTCAGCGATGACAATAGCATTCTCAATTCGCGCAGCAGCATCCAGATAGAGTCGAAGTTCTTCGGCAATGGTTATCATAGCGGCTTTGTCGCTCATGCCTATGGCCAAATCTACGTCGCCGACTGTCTCTTCGATGGTGCCATCACCAGTCCGGGTGTCACCAGTAATTGTGCCTCAATCATCGGTTATTGTAGCGAGAGACCAGTCTGTGAGAACTGTCTGGCCAGTCCTCAGTCGCAGAGCGTTAACAGTGGCGCCACCATCGCCCTATCTAATTCGGGCAATGTGGAAATCAACAATTGCTACTATACATCCACCATCGGTAGCGCACAGGGCACTGATGCGTCGGCCTTCACCCCAGAGGAACAAGTGGCCGCCCTCGGCCCTATGTGGCAAGTAGTGGACGGCAAGGCCATGCCCATCTTGACAGGCCAGCCGCTGAGCGGCAGTGGCACCGAGGCCGATCCCTATACCATCGCCACCGTGGACGACTGGAAAAACTTCTGCCTCGGCGTCTCCCTGGGAACATCCTACAAAGGACAGTACGTGGCCCTCACCGCCGACATAGACCTGGGCTCTCTGCAGATGATGGCAGGAAACGTGAAACAGAGATTCTATTTAGATACTACCAACATGCAGGTTTTCGCCTTCGAGGGGACCTTCGACGGCGGTGGCCACACACTTACCATTGATTACAAGCCCGTGGCACTCTACTGCGCACCCTTCCGATTCGTGAAAGGTGCAACCATCAAGAACCTCCACACTGCGGGAACCATAGAGACCTCGGAGAAGCACGTGGGTGGTCTCATCGGCAAGTGCAACTACTCTTCTACAAAGACCTATATCGACAACTGTCGTTCGAGCGTGGTCATCAAGTCGTCAGTCAACGGAGATGGCACACACGGCGGTCTCATCGCCCTCACCTCGCAATCGATGGAGCTGCAAATCGACAATAGCGCCTACGACGGCAAACTCATCACCACGAACGGCACCACCAACTGTGGCGGTCTCATAGGATATTCATATTATAAGGTGACCATCAACAACAGTGCCTACGCGCCCCAAGCCCTTGCTGAAGGCGAGACCGCCATCACCGAAGGCAGTGCCACCCTGTGCCGTTGTAGCAATACCAATAACCTCACCGTGAGCAACTGCTACTATGCCGACTCGATGGCCATGCTGCAAGGGTCGCCCGCCATACGTTCTGTTGTAAGCGCCGAAGGCATCAGTGCTACTATCACTTCAGACCCTACGCAGATAAGCGGTGCGGCATTCTATCCTTCGCCCGTCAGCATTGATGTGGCCTATACAGGAGCAGACTCGTTCGATCATTATGTGGTGAATTGCGGCAGCATCGGCAACGCCTTCGCAGCCAATGGCGTGCACACCATCACAGACGGCTACGGCGACGTGATGCTCTCGACGAGCAACGAGGCCGTGGAGCGCCAGATGTATCTGTCGTACGACGGCGAGGTGGCCACCTATTATTATGACCACCAGCGCTCGCTCCATGCCATCACTGGCGACCCGAGCAAGGGCCACGGCTATGCACCCGCCATCCCCAATGCTGCCAAAGGACCTTCGAAGGTGGTTATCGATGCCTCGTTCAAAGACGCACGACCCACGGTGGAGACCTGTGGCATGTTCTATTTCGGTCCATACATAGAGGAGATAGTTGGCCTGGAAAACCTCAACACGAGCGAATCCACTGACTTCAACGGCATGTTCTATCAGCAGAGATATTTGACGAAACTCGACCTGAGCACCTTCGACGTGAGAAAGGTCACCGACATGTCGAACATGTTCTATGGTTGCACAAACTTGAAATCCATAAGATTTGGCGACAATTTCGAATCGTCGAGCGTCAAGAACATGGAGGATATGTTCAGTTCCTGTGAGAGTATTGAAAAGCTCGACCTCAGTGGAATGAGCACGTCAAGCGTCACTTCGATGAAGGCGATGTTCAAAGACTGCTACAATCTACGCCTCCTTGACATCAGTGGATTCAATACTTCGAACGTCACCAACATGGAAGATATGTTCATGAACGACTCACAACTCATTGTGGTTAGCGTGAGCAGAGGCTGGACAACGGCAGGCGTGACCAGTTCTTCTAATATCATTACGTCATGCGGAAAACTCGTAGGAGGTCAGGGGTCTGCCTATGAGAACAATGGTAACCAGGGAATCTCTTACTGCCGCATCGATGGCGGCACGAGCGCTCCAGGCTATTTCTGGGATGTCAGCAGCCTGTCGAAGACGGCCTATGTGGTTTACAAATCTGATGCAAAGATGCTCACATTCACCTACGACCGTTGGCAGACGCCAATGAAGAATTTCAATTTGGATGTAGTCTATAACCTGCCAACAACAAACGTCAAGCCCGAATGGTATGGGCTCAGAGAAGAGGTGACGGCCGTGGAGTTCGTACCAGAATTTGCCAATGTCCGTCCTACCACCACTGCATGGTGGTTCGCTTATCTTCAGAAGTTGGAAAGCATCAGCGGCATCGAGCACCTCAACACCAGCGAGGTGACCGACATGTCTTATATGTTCTGCAGATGTACCAAGTTGAAATCGCTCGATGTCAGTGGCTTCAACACCGCAAAAGTGACCAGCATGATGATGATGTTTTCTAGTTGCATCCTTTTGCCCGACCTCGACGTGAGTGGTTTCCAGACCGACAAGGTGGGCGACTTCTCGTTCATGTTCTCCGACTGTCAGCAGGTGACCAAACTCGACATCGGCAGTTTCAATACCTCGAAAGCTACCAATATGGCCAGCATGTTCTCGAATTGCTACATGGTGGAATCGCTCGACGTGAGCGGTTTCCAGACCGACAACGTCACCAACATGATGTCAATGTTCAATAACTGCTCGCTCGTAGAAGAGCTCGACGTGAGCCATTTCAACACAGAGAAAGTAGATACCCTCGAGCAGATGTTCAGCGGATGCTCACAGCTGCGGTCGCTCGACGTGAGCGGTTTCCGCACCAACAAATGCACGCGCATACAGGAGATGTTCAAGGACTGCAGCCTGCTCGAGACCCTCGACGTCAGCCAATTCAATGTTGACATGGTGAAATGGGCTAATGGCATGTTTGAAGGATGTAGCAACTTGCGGTCGCTCGACGTGAGCAACTTCACCTTCAAGTCGGCCCTCAACATCGAGAATATGTTCTACGGCTGTACCAAACTGGAGAACATCGACGTGACGGGATTCCAGACCACAAATGTAACCAGCATGGCCGACCTGTTCAACGGCTGTAAGAATCTCACCATGCTTAATTTGAGCACGTTCAACACGTCGAAGGTAGAATATTTCAACCGCATGTTCAAGGACTGTGTCCGCCTGAAGACCATCTACGTCAGTGATAACTTCGTGACCGATAGCAGGAATAAATTCGGCATCAGCGATGTGTTCCTTGGCTGCGACTCCATCGTGGGTGGTGCCGGTACCACGTATGCTTCAAACAAAACCGACATTTTCATGACGGTTATCGATGGCGTTAACGATAAAGAGGGCTATCTCACGGACATTGCCGACCAGACCTATATGGTGTTCGACTCTGCGACAGGCACTATGACGCTCTATGGAGATGGCAAGAGAGCCAACCATAGTGAAGAGACAGCCTATACATTAGCCAGTGGCGAATGGACGACCTTCCACACGGAGCAAGGAAGTAACGTCAGGAGGGTGGTGCTCGATTCGTCGTTTGCCGATGCACGCCCAACAACAACCGCCGGTTGGTTCCAAGGCTTCAGCAATCTCACCGAGGTGGCAGGACTGGAGCATCTCAACACCCTCCGCACCACCACGATGAGTTCGATGTTCAACAGTTGTGAAAGACTGACAACCCTCGACCTGAGCCATTTCAATATGAAGAACGTGACGAGCAGGAGTTCCATGCTCGGGAATCTCTCGAACAGTGTGCTCCTCTATCTGCCGTCAGGCAAACAAGCATCCGACTTTGCGGCCACCACCGATGGTGACCTCGTGCATGAGAACTACAATCTTGTGCTCGACGAAGATGGCGATGGCCAGTACACGTGTAGCGACCTGCGGCTGACTGATGGGCAGGACTACTTCATCACGACACCCTTCCATGCCGACGAAGCATCGTTCAGTCGACAGTTCATCAGCGTGCAGCCTGCCACCGTCTATCTGCCCTTCGCCTTCAGTGCCACAGAGTTTGGCAACGTTTTCGGTTATGAAGGACAACAGATGGCCAGGAAGGCAGGCGTTCTGTTCACGCCCATCGACACGGAGACGACCGTGGCGAACACGCCATACATCATTGAACCCAACGGCACAACGATTTCTGCCCAAAACGTTGAGGTGGAAATAATGCACAACACCAAGATAACCGGCGCCGACGAACTGATAGGCGTCTGCCGAAGCGACACGGTGCCTGTAGGCGCCTATTGCCTCGATGGCACCACTGGAAAGTTGAACCGTGTGACGGACGACAGTCAGTCTATCACCGCATTCAGCGCCTATTTCTTGCTGCCCACCTTCGATACTTCGGCACCGATGACCCTGCTCACCCCGTTCTCGCTCTATGAAGTGCCTACCGCCATCAGAGACTATCAGCAAGACACCGATGCCACCAGTCGTTGCTATTCGCTCGACGGTCGACAGATAGATGGTAAGCCTGTGCAGAAAGGTATCTACATCGTGAATGGAAAAAAACGTGTGGTGAAATAGAATAAAGAACACGTCATCATTACAGAATTGCCGCTCTTACTTCAGCAGGAGCGGCAATTCTTCTTTTATTACATGAAGGAAGCGTCGGGCATCCGACGAAGTGTTGTCTTTGCGACAAACAGTCCAAAAATACTGATGGAAAATATTGTTGCATGCATCTATTTCCCTCTGATTATAACGCGAGTTCGAAGAAAATGAGTGTAGAACAGTTTCATATAGGGTAGTTTTAAGCACCCCAAAGCAGCAATATCACATTGAGAAAGCGATGCTTTACCTTCTGGATTTTATTTTATAAAAGAAAGTTTGGTGGAGTCGGGGAAAAGTGGTAACTTTACGGCCGATAAATTATTCACTTTTAATATATGACTCTCTTATGACAACAGGAAATGTACGTCCGGCCGATATGGAGCGCATCACAACTCCCGCGCTGGCCAAGAAATTCATTGACGAACAAATCAATGAGCTTCGTGCTCAGATTGGTGATAAAAAGGTATTGCTGGCACTCTCTGGTGGTGTCGATTCATCGGTTGTGGCAGCTCTGCTCATTAAGGCTGTAGGCAAACAACTGGTATCCGTTCATGTAAATCACGGTCTGCTCCGTAAAGGTGAAGCCGAGCAAGTAGTTCGAGTGTTCCGCGATGAGTTAGACGCTAATCTGGTATATGTAGATGCTACCGACCGCTTCCTTGATAAGTTGGCAGGTGTGGCTGATCCAGAACAGAAACGCAAGATTATTGGTGCTGAATTCATTCGCGTGTTCGAAGAGGAAGCCCGCAAGCAGGAGGGCATCAGTTTCCTTGCACAGGGAACCATCTATCCCGATATCGTGGAGTCAGGTCCTGTCAAGAGTCACCACAATGTGGGTGGTCTGCCAGACGATCTTCAGTTCGAGTTGGTCGAACCTATCAAGCTGCTTTTTAAGGATGAGGTGCGTGTGGTAGGAAAGGAACTGGGTCTGCCCGATAACATGGTGTTCCGTCAGCCTTTCCCAGGTCCAGGTCTCGGTGTCCGTTGCACTGGTGCCATCACACGCGACCGTCTGGAAGCATTACGTGAGAGTGATGCTATCCTACGTGAGGAATTTGCCAAGAACGGTTTGGAAGGTAAGGTGTGGCAATACTTCACCGTAGTGCCCGACTATAAATCTACTGGCGTAAAGAACGACAAGCGCAGCTGGGATTGGCCTGTTATTATCCGTGCCGTGAATACCCGCGATGCCATGACAGCTACCATTGAGGAGATTCCTTATCCATTGCTCCATCATATCACTCAGCGTATCATCACTGAAGTGGCTGGTGTGAACCGTGTGCTCTACGACCTTACTCCAAAACCAACAGGCACGATAGAGTGGGAGTAGTAGAGTTGACGTTTTTTGAAATGATGAGAGATTTCAAGAAACAGAGTTGACTTTGCATTAGGATATAAAAAACTACGTGAGGACCAACCTAGGGCCTCACGTAATTTTTATTGTGACTTATTTCTGCTCTGAGATGTAGCCTTTCATTTTCTCTATACCATGTTTTGCGACGACAAGATCCTCTTCAGAGGTCGCTCCGCTAAAGGCAAAGGCCATCTTGCAACCCTCATATTCGTCATAGGCACCGCCTGTATAACCTAGCTCACCCGTCAAATTCTTACGTTCTGGATTACCGCTATCGGCCAAAGTCGCAATGACTTCACCGCACTTAGACCATGCGACGGCAACAAGATTATAGCCACCTTTCAGGTCGAGGGGAGTTCCAACGACCTTCATCTCGCCAATCCAGTCAACTGAGTCTCCCTTGTTCAAGACAGAAGCTACTGCCACACCTTCAATCCCCATCTCTATGGCCTTCGCCTTCATGTCGTTCAAGGCCAAAGCTAGTTTTTCTCTTAACTCGTCGTTTGTCATACTATTTGTTGTTTTGGTTGTTTCTGACTTCTGTTCACCTTGTTTTGAAACATTGCATGAGATACATATCCCACATAGCAACAATATGAATAAAAGATTCTTTCTCATGTTTCCACTTGCTAACGTTTGGGTTTGATGTTGAGGTTCACTCCCAGCACTTCTTCGCTATCAACAATCGTCCAGCTGCTACCGGGATAAACGCCAATGGTGCGCTCCGTGTCGAATCCCATAGCCTTTAGCTCCCTGATGACTTTATCGCGTGCGTCACCCACCTCGAATCCAACGTGGTGCACACCATATCCGTGTTTGTCTTGGAACTCCCGGAACGTACTGGCCGTCTGATCTACTTGGTGCAATTCAAGCACCCAACCACCCATGTCGATGACACACATCTGTAGGTCGCAAGGGATGTCTTTGCCACGATAAGTGTACGGATACTCGCCATTGCTCTTCAGGTGATTCACCCAAATCTCGGGCTCAGGGACGTCGAGTAGTGCAGCCCATGCCTTTGCCGCCCGTTGAATGTCGTCGACTACAATGGTGATCTGTATGAACTTGTCTTTCTTCAGTGGTGTGGATAAAGGTTTATACGACACCGTTTGCCCACTTGTCAGGTCAAGGTCCTTCGTGGCCTTTCCCTTCGCACTCTGGAAGACCAGAACCAGCTTCTCCTTGGGCAGGTCCTTCAGATACAGTTCAAACTCCTTCACGCCACCAAGCGCAAAAGTTTTCACCGTCTGACCAGAGAAACTGACCACATCCACCTTCTCTACCGGCTCCGATGCCGACACTTGAAGCATCATGCCGTTCCTCTTCGTATCTACGGTCATCGTAGATGTGGCGACGCTCGACTTGTCCAATCCGGCGGCGGCTAATGTCTGCCGACAAGTCTCCGCCAATGCCGGATTCGTGGCCTCAAGGTAGCGTAGTGCGTAGTGACGACCCAGCAAGCGGTAGCCTTCGCTCGAGAAGTGCAGATTGTCGTCGCTGGGCATACATCCCTCTGACGATACGACATAGGTGTTCGGATAGTGGTTGGCGATGTCGTTGATGGTGGGATTAGCGTGGCCACAGATGCCTCCATACTCCTTGCGCACCACCTCACCAACGAGCAAAGGCACAGCCCCAGAGTCGAACTTTAACTCATGCTGAAGGTCGCCATAGACTTTCCTGACCGTCTTGCGCCATTGGTCATTATAGGCGTCTGTCTCACCCTGATGCAATAGGATGCCTTTTATCACGCCGTCCTTCGATGCTTTCTTCGCCATTGCGAGCAGACGCTCATAAGGGTCGCGGCCATACTGGTCGAGGATGTTGTTCATCCAGTCACGCTCCTCCTTTGCGATGAGGGCTTTGTTCTGATCCTTATCGAAGAAGGTGATAGGACATCCTTCGACAGCTACCGACACGATGCCAATGCGAACATTCTCAGGCACCACGTCGAGCAACGTCCGACCGAACCAGTCGGCAGGTCCTAGATGGGCGTCGGCACGACAGAGAGGCGGAACAGCTTTTCGCCAAGTACCCAATTTTCGGTCTGCACCATCAGTGGTTGCCATACTGAGATAGCGGTCGCTCACGTTCAGGTCTTGCTCTTCTATGGGAGCCTGTCCCGCCATGTTCGACTGTCCGAAGCAGAGAAAAATCCAAAAGTCTTTATCCTGTGCTTGCATTTGTAATGTTCCCATA
>JAILAI010000004.1 GCA_024681705.1 Prevotella sp. | reverse complement strand
TAACCCCCTATTTCCCCCATAACCCCTATCAAACCCTATAAAGCCCCAGGGGCTAATGGTCGCGGGGAGAACCACTTCCTTCACTCCCCGCCCCAGCTTGCAGGGGAGGGGTAGGGGTGGGGTCAACAAGGCCCCCTATGTTACGGCAGAGGTCAACAGCCGCCTTTGGTAGAGCTGTGGTCAACAAGCAGGAGTCAACAAGCATGGGACTTTGAGCAGGGAAGAACCCCGAAGGGGTGACAAGACCACAGGCAGGGGTGGAGCGAAGCGGAACCCCTGATAGCAACAACACAGAAACAGTAGCGCCGAAGGTGCGACAGAATACGAATGCTACACCATTTCAAGGTCAGAGGGGGCTTGTCAAGCGGCAAAAGTCGTAAATATGGAGCTAAAAATGTGTTTAGCGGACAGTAATATTTTTTTGTCCGCCCGTCATCAACCTTGTTCTCACCTCCAGTATTCTTTCCGTGCTACTTCGACGTCATGTAGTCCTGTCACCCATTTTCGTTAACGCTTATTTACGTTTCATATGGGTAGTTTTTAACAATATAATTCAAAAATTCTGCGTCACGAAGTCCGAGGCTCCGAAATATGCTATTCTCAGCGATTAGGTGCAATGTGCTGATTGTCAGTTTGTTGCAAATTTGTCGACAATTTTTTGGACCAAAATTTCACGTTTGTTAACGAAAAAATCTAGATTTTTTTCATCAAAAGCGGCAGTTTCGATGAGCAAAAGCGGCAGTTTAGGTCATCAAAAGCGCCAATTTCGATGATCAAAAGCGGCAGTTTTGCTCAACCGACTTTTCGATTGTAATCTCGGAGATAGCAAAAAGGGGATAGATCTGTGGGTAGTTTTATGTTAAAATTTTGGCGGATTTTCGACCCAAAAATTAACAATCGGACGAAGCAAAAGAGTTAAAAGTTGTATAAAAACAGATTCTTCTTGTTCACGATTGTACCAATTACTCGAGAAATATGAAAGGTAGAGTGCTTCGTATTCCGAAAAAAACGGAGCGGTTTCTATTTGGAAACCTCTGAACGTTTTCGATGAAAATGCATGCTAGAATAATTAAAGAGGTGTCGGCGATACTCGCTAAAAACCATTTAAACGTCGGTTTTTTCCGGAAAAACATGGCGGGTTCAGTTTTTTTTCGTAATATTGCAGTCCCTAAGAAACTCTAAAATGAAAAAATCTATGAAAAAAACTCTGATTCTCGCTGCGCTGGCCCTGATGACAATGGGCACGCAAGCCAAAGTGAGGTTGCCTCACATTCTGGGCGACAACATGATTCTTCAACAACAGACCGACGCCCGTCTGTGGGGATGGGCAAAGCCCGGAAAGACCGTGAAGGTGACCACCTCGTGGACGAAGGACGTCGTCACGGCGAAGGCCGATAAGGACGGCCGATGGATGGTGACGGTGAAGACGCCAGCTGCCAGCTACGATCCGCTGAGCATCACCTTCGACGACGGCGACAAGCTGACGCTGAACGGCATCCTGAGCGGCGAGGTGTGGGTGTGTGCCGGACAATCGAATATGGAGATGCCCGTGAAGGGCTTCGGCAACTGTCCCGTGGAAGGCTACAACGACGCTGTTGTGACGGCCAACGAATACAAGGGAGTACACTACGTGAAGATTCCCAGCATCATGCGCATGGAACCTCAGGAAGACGCCAATTGCGAGTGGAAGGTGGTGGGTCCGCAGACCGTAGGTGAGGCCTCAGCAACGGGCTATTTCTTCGCTCAGGTGATGAACAAGGCGCTCGATGTGCCCGTGGGTCTCATCATGGCGAACAAAGGCGGAACACGCGTGGAGAGTTGGCTGACAAAAGAGAATCTGGAGAAATATACGGAAGAACCCACCGACTCGGCGGGTATCGTGGCCTTCAAGCGCGAGTGGGACTACCATCGCGCATTGGTATGGGGCAACGGCACGTTCAACCCCATCCTGAAATACACCGTGAAGGGCATCCTCTACTATCAGGGATGTTCGAACGTGGGCGACCCGGGCAACCAGTATTCCGACCGCATGGCCCTGCTGGTGAAGCAATGGCGCGAGCAGTTCGCTTTGGGTCAAATCCCGTTCTACTTCGTGGAGATTGCTCCTTATCACTACGACGACGTGAACGGCGACTGGGGCGCTCGGTTGCGCGAGCAGCAATACCGGGCATCGAAGATCATTCCGAATAGTGGACTGGTCTGCACCAACGACCTCGCCTACCCCTACGAGACCACTCAGATACACCCCGCTCAGAAGAAGCCCGTGGGTCAGCGTCTGGCCTATCTGGCACTGAACAAAACCTACGGAATGAACGCCGTCGGTTGCCAGAGCATGTCGTTCAAGGATATGCGCGTGGTCAACGACACCATCCATATCCACGTGGCCGACGACCTAGGTGGCATCAGCCGCTTCGAAGACATTCAAGGCTTTGAGGTGGCCGGCGAAGACCGCGTGTTCCATCCTGCCAAGGCAGAGCACTTCTGGCAACCGGGCGGTGGCTATTGGGACGAGACGATACGCATCACCTGTCCGGAAGTGAAGCAACCCGTAGCCGTGCGCTACTGCTTCAAGAACTTCCAGCTGGGCAACCTGAAGAATGCCGCAGGGCTGCCGTTGTTCCCCTTCCGAACGGATACGTGGTAGAAGGCTGATGTCGTCTTTTGACGGGTTCGACATATTTTCTCTTGTAAGAAGCGGGATTCGACAACCGTTTGTGATATTGTTCTGAATCGTTCTCACAAAATATCGATAAGAGATGGAAGAAATTGACGTTGACTATCTGGTACAAGAAGTGATGGAGTGCGCGGTGAACGTGCGCCAGCAACTGGTGAATGGGTACGACGAGAAGGTCTATCGGAATGCCCTGCGCATAGAGTTGGACAAGCACGGGTTCCAAAGCGAGGCCGAAGTTCTCTACCCTGTGCTCTACGACGGCATCGTTGTCGGAGAGTACAAGGCCGACCTGGTGGTCGAAGAGATGCTCGTGCTGGAACTGAAGGTTCAGGAGCAACTGCTCAAGACTCATGAAGTGCAGCTGGTGAACTACCTCACCGCCGCCGGCATCGACGACGGACTCCTCATCAATTTCGGTTCCAATCCCATTCAGTTCAAGCGCAAATATCGCGTCTATCGACCGAAATCCGGCAATAGTTAACCCGTAAAGATTCACCGACGAAATATGTCAAACTCGTCAAATATGGCTTCAGAAACAAATCAGATGTCTGTGTTTAGATATTGTCCGGTGTGCGGCAGCTCCGAATTTGTTCAGTCGTCGTTCAAGAGCTGGCGCTGCCAAAGCTGCGGTTTCGAGCTGTTCCAGAATCCGTCGTCGTCGGTGGCGGCGTTCATCCGGAACGGCAAAGGCGAGCTGTTGTTCGCCGTGCGCGGTTGCGATCCCATGAAAGGAACGCTCGACCTTCCCGGTGGTTTTGCCGACAAGGGCGAAACCATTGAAGAGGCGTTGCATCGTGAGGTGAGCGAGGAGACCGCACTGACCGTCAGTAGCGAGCGATATTTGTTCTCGCTACCCAACGTCTACGAATATAGCGGTCTGCAGATTCCAACACTCGACATGTTCTTCGAAGTCACCGTCGACGACCTCTCGCCATTGCGAGCGGACGACGATGTGGCCACGTTGCAATGGTTGCGGCCCGACGATGTCAATCCAGAAGATATTGGCCTGTTGAGCATCCGCCGGGCGTTTGTGCGCTATCGGCAGATGCTTAACGAGGCCAGATGAAAAGTTAGTTTACAATTCGGTAGTGGCCGTCAGCGGAAGACTATCCGACGAGCCTCCCACATAGACGTGGATGTTGCCTGGTTCCAGCATCCACGCTTGTGATGTTTCGTCCCAATGGCAGAGGTCGGCACGGCGCACGGGAATGGTTATCTCCTTCCTTTCGCCAGCCTTCAGGGCAACGCGCTGGAAGCCTTTCAACTCTCTCAGCGGCCGTTCGATGTGCGATTGCGGACGCGACACGTAGACCTGTGCTACCTCTTCGGCATCCTTGTCGGAGGCGTTGGTAAGCACGAAACGCACGTCGTAGCCGCCAGCCGTGGGCTGTACCTTCAGGTCGCTATACTGGAACTGGGCGTAGGAAAGGCCATAGCCGAAGGGATAGGCCACGGGAACATTTTTCTTGTCGTACCAACGATAGCCCACCAGACCCTCTTCAGCATAGTTGGCGATGAGCCGCTGACTCTGCGCATTCGGGTTCTGGTTCTTTACAAGTCCGACGAAGATATCGCCCGCGCCAGCGGTGGTTGGCGTCTGGGGATAAGAGTTCGTGGCGTATGCCGGAACGTCTTCGAGCTTCTTCGGCCAGCTCATGGGCAGCTTGCCCGACGGCGACACCGCGCCCGTGAGGACTTCTGCCAACGCCTGACCGCCCATCGAGCCGTTGAACCACGACACCAACAAGGCCGGAGACACATTGTCGACGGTTGAAACGTCGACTGGTCCGCCTGCCACGAGGACGGTGACCATGCGCTTATTTGCCTTCGCCAATGCCCGTGCCAACTCGTCCTGTCCCGAGGGCAGCGTGATGCTCTTGCGGTCGGAACCCTCCGTCTCCACTTCGCGGTTGTCGCCAGCGAAGTAGATGACCAGGTCGGCACGCTTGGCGGCTTTCACGGCTTGCGCCATCAGCTGGGCGTCGGCCTTCTGTTGCGGACTCTGTTTCTTGTCGCGTGCCTGGCGGTCGAAACTCTTGTAACCCGGCACATAGGTTATCTTCACCTTGTCTCCAAGTGCGGCCTGCAGGCCCTCCAACGGAGTGATTTCGCGGCGCGTCTTCACACCGGCGCCCACACCGCCGAGCGCCATCTTGGTGACGGCATTCTCGCCCACCACAGCGATGCTCTTCACGCGCTTCAGGTTGATGGGCAACAACTGCTCCTCTAGTGATTTGGTAATGGCAACCGGATTGTTCTTCAGCAATACGATGGAACGGCGCGCCACCTCGAGTGCGACGGTCATCTCCTCAGCATTGCCCACGGGTTTGCTGTTAGCCACCTCCTTTGCAATGGGTTTCACCGCTTTACGCACCCGGAGGATTTCCCTCACCCGCTGGTCGACGACGTCCTCGCCCACCTTTCCAGCCTTCACGGAGTCGAGCAAAGCCTGTCCCATGTGGCGGTTGCCGGGCATCTCCACGTTCATTCCAGCCGTGACGGCACCCACGGTAGAGTGCACGCCTCCCCAATCGCTGATGACCATTCCGGGAAATCCCCATTGCTTGCGCAAGATGGTGTTGAGCAGTTGTTCGTTCTCCGAGCACCACCAACCGTTCACCTTGTTATAAGCAGCCATCACGCCCCAGGCGTCAGCCTCGCGAACGGCCATCTCGAAGGGTCGCAGATAGATTTCGTGCATTGCACGGTCGGAGATGCGCACGTCGACGAATCCGCGATAGTCCTCCTGGTTGTTCAGCGCGTAGTGCTTCAGACATACGGCCGTTCCATCCTCCTGAGTGCCACGGGTATAGGCCACGGCCAGGAAACCACTGAGCAACGGGTCCTCACTCAGATACTCGTAAGTACGACCACCGGTGGGGATACGTTGGATGTTGATGGCCGGACCCAGTATCATATCCTTGCCTCGAAGTCGCGCCTCCCTGCTCATACCACGTCCGTAAGCGTAGGCCCACTGGGTGCTCCAAGTGGCGGCCAGCGCCGAGCCCGTGGGGAAGAAGGTGGCCGAGTCTGTCGGCAGGTGAACGGAGTTCCACGAGTGCGGCTCCATCTCCTCGCGAATGCCGAAGGGACCATCGGCATATTCCACGTCGGCAATGCCCAATCGCGGAACGCCCGCCGAAGAGAACATGTTCTTTCCGTGCAACATTTCAATCTTCTCTTCGAGCGTCATGCTCTTGATAATGTCGTCAATCTGCGACTCGTATCCCATCAACTTTGAGTTGTACGTCTGCGCCTGTAACTGGCAGAACGATGCGGAACAAATGGCCAAAGTCAGGGCCATCATCCATCTTGTTGCTATACCTTTCATCATTTTATTGTTATTCTTCTTTTGAATTCTATTTGAAGTTCAGGGGTTTCTGTAACTATTGCAACCACCGACACTCCCGCATTTCCTTCCTTTTATTTCATACCTAAACCTATATAACTATGAGCGGGAAGTTGCAATTCGAACACGGTCTGACCATCGCCATAGCCATAGAAGCGGTTGTTGCTGGTTCGCACCTCCACTGGCTTCAACTGGTTTCCCGTGAGGAGATCGCGGAGCGCGCTCACCTTGTTGTTGACAACCACGCGCAACGAAACGGCATTGTCGTTGAAGTTCTCCACAACGAGCGTCTTGTTGTCGTAAGGGAAGAGCGCCACTTTCGACGGTCCCTCGATGTAAGCACCCACGTCCTTGCTCATGGCGCGGCGGATGATGTTGAGTGCTCCGGCGGGATAGTCGTAGAGATTGCCGAAATCGTCGGGAATGGTCAGCACGAAGAGCATGCCCTTGGAGTAGGTGTCGCGCAGAAGAATGGGATAACCCGAAACGCCACCGCTCAGCGGACGTCCGGCACTCACCACCTCCCATGCGTCGTTGGTGAAATATTTCACTTGCGGGATGATGAATTCGCGCTCGCTCTTTCCGAAAAAGCCAAAGTCGTTGACGATAGCCTTGAGGTCGCCGCAATAGAGTTCCACCACGTCGCCCAGCTTCTCCTTGATGGCTTTGAGCAAGCCCGTCGTGATAATGACGTCGCCACCTTTCTTCAGTTGTTGCTTGATTTTCTCCACAATCTGCGGGTCTTTGGCGGCCTGCTGAGTGAGTAAAATCTGCTTCTGCCCGTCTTTCCATTGCGGATGCATGTCCATTGGCAGACCAATCATGCCAAGATAGTTTTGCAAGAAATCCTCGCCCGAGGAGTGATAAGGCTTATATGACACCAGTCCGATGGGGTTGCCCAGTTGACCGACGAGCTGATCGGTCTGACGAAGTGTCACACTGGCGAAGCGCGCCATCGTGGTTGGCGTGATGGTCTTGCCATTCTTGGTGAAAGGCGCCACCATCTCGTCGTAACGGAAGCTGTTGCCGCCCGCATTCTGCCACGATGCCCTCATGCCCGGAGTTATCTTCACTTCGGCCAGTTGCATGTAGTTCCAGAGAATGATTTCGGGGGTCTTCGACAACATGGTGAGATGCAACTGTTCGGCGTAGCGGTCCATGCTCATGTGAATACCACCTGCGTCGACCCATCCGCCACCGTTTTTGCCTGGCGCAATGTTATCGAAATAGCGCATGACATTGTAGCTGAGATAGTTCTGAAGATGCTGAGCCGAACCTGGATCGCGGGTCTCCGTACCCGTCCAGATTCCGTCGAAATAGGTGGGTTCTTCCTCCAAGTTGAAGCCCAGACCGTGAAAATGATCGTACCAGTTGGGATATTTGATGATGACTTTCACCTTGGGATTGACGGCCTTTGCGGGATTCAGCACCAGCTCACGACCAGCGTCGGCCATGAGTCTCAATCGGTATTCCGTCCAGCTCTTAGTGCCTTTTGCGGCAATCTCGTCGTCGTTCTTCAGGTCGATGAAGAAGAAGTCGTCGAGGATGAAGTCATCAAAGAACTTCGCCGTATACTCCGAGATGTGCTTCACCTGCTGCCTTTCCTCTTCACGAGCGTAGCTATAGGTCTCGAAGTCCGACGGTTCGGAACGGGTGAACGTGATGCCACCGCCCACCTCCAGTCCTTTCGATTGGAAGAACTTCTTCACTTTCAGCAGTGTTTTCTCAGGCACGATGAACGCGTCGCGGTGGGTCTCGATGTAGATTTTGTCGATGTCCACCTGGCTGCTCACGGTCTCCCATGTGCTCTTCAGGAACTTGTCTTCCTCCATCCGCGCCACATCTTGCGCCCGGATATAGGTTGACACCTTGAAGTTCTTGTACTTCCCAGCTTGCACGGCGGTAACCGATAGCAGGGCTACCGACGCCAGCAATAGTCTTTTTAGGTTTTTCTTTGTCATAATACTATCTCTTTAACATTCATTGGTAGCTTGTTCCGTTGCCCCAGGGCGCCTGTTCTTTCGAAGGAGCCTGGAGCTACTGAGGTCCATTCTTTAGATTTATGGAGTTTTCACTTGTTCTTCTTCAAATAAGCCGACGGCGTATCGCCATACATCATCTTGAAATAATGGGCGAACATCTTGGGCGAGAAGCCCACCATGTCGGCCACTTCCGATATGTTCGTCTTCCCCTGGTCGAGCAGACTCTTTCCCCTCTTCAGCTTGATGATGCGGATGAACTCCACCGGCGACTTCCCCGTGATGGCCATGAGTTTCTTGTAAAGATGTCCACGAGTCATGCCCACATCGCTACTGAGTTGCACCACCGAATAGTCTTCGTTGAGCATATTGGCCTCGATGTTGGCGATAACATTGCGGATGAGTTCCTCGTCGAGCGAGCTGACGGTAATCTTACTGGGTTCTATCTCCACGCCTGTGCTCACCTTGCTATACACGTCGCTCGTCCACTCGAGCACCTTCTTGATGCGCAACTTCAGCACGGCCAGGCTGAACGGCTTCGTGATATAGTCGGCCACGCCCTCTTCCAAACTCTGCACGATGCTCTCCTCGCTACTCTTCGCCGTGAGAAGAATGACGGGAATGTGGGAGTAGTTGATGTTGCCCTTGACGTGACGGAAGAACTCAATGCCGTCCATCTCAGGCATCATCACGTCACTGACCACGATGCTCACGTTGTCGTTTGCCGCCAGCACATCGAGTGCCTCCTTGCCATTCGACGCCAGAAGCACCTGGTATTCGTCCTCAAGACTACGCTGAAGGAAGAGGCGGGCGTCGCTATTATCGTCGACTACGAGGATGGTGGTGCGCGAAGGTTGCGATGCAACGGCGTCGACCTGCGGTTGCTCTACGGGCGTGCTTTCCACGGGTAGCGTCACGGTGAAGACCGAACCCTTCGGATGGTTGTC
>JAILAI010000283.1 GCA_024681705.1 Prevotella sp. | reverse complement strand
CCCAGCTGTTCATGAAGACAGCCCATATCAAGGATGCTAATATTCTGGCCTTCGCTCCGCCTATGGTGCAGGGTTACTCGGCATCTAACGGTATTTCCGTGGTCATGCAGGACCGTACTGGCGGCGACCTGAACAAGTTCTACGGTGTAGTCCAGGATTTCCTGAAAGCCTACAACGAACGCCCGGAGGTGAGCCGTGCCCAGACCAGTTATAACCCCAACTATCCGCAATACATGATTCATGTGGATGTGGCCAAGTGTAAGCAGTCGGGCATCTCCCCGTCGACCATCCTGACCACCCTTCAGGGTTACTATGGCGGTCTGTACGCCTCAAACTTCAACGCCTACGGTAAGCTCTACCGCGTGATGGTGCAGGGCGACCCCTCGACACGTATGACACCCGAGTCGCTGAACAGCGTCTACGTGAGAACTCCCAACGGCATGTCGCCCATTCAGGAGTATTGCGAACTGGAGCGCGTCTACGGACCCTCGAACATCAACCGCTTCAACCTGTTCACCTCTATCAACGTGACGGCTACGGTGGCCGACGGATTCTCGTCGGGTGAGGCTATCAAGGCTTGTGAGGAAGTGGCTTCGCAAGTGCTGCCCACGGGCTACACCTACGACTATTCGGGTCTGACCCGTTCGGAGGCCGCCTCGAGCAACTCTACGGCACTTATCTTCGTGCTCTGCTTCATCTTCATCTACCTGATTCTTTCGGCTCAGTACGAGAGCTACATCCTGCCGTTGGCCGTTGTGCTCAGCGTTCCGTTCGGATTGGCTGGTGCATTCCTCTTCACCGAGCTCTTCGGTCACTCCAACGACATCTACATGCAGATCTCGCTCATCATGCTGATTGGTCTGTTGGCAAAGAACGCCATCCTGATTGTTCAGTTCGCTCTGGAGCGTCGCCATACGGGTATGGCCATCTCGTGGTCGGCCGTGTTGGGTGCCGCCGCCCGTCTGCGTCCTATCCTCATGACGTCGTTGGCAATGATCATCGGTCTGTTGCCTATGATGTTTGCTACGGGTGTAGGCAAGAACGGTAACCAGACGCTGGGCGCAGCTGCCGTTGGCGGTATGCTCATCGGTACGCTCTTGCAGATCTTCGTGGTGCCCACGCTGTTCGTCATCTTCCAATCGCTTCAGGAGAAGATCAGTCCGATGAAGTTCGACGACGAAGACAATCAGGATGTGGCATCGGAGTTGGCTCAGTACGCTCATCGTCCTGTGGAATATGAAATCGAACATTAAGACAAGACCTCTGGAGTCATCATTCGTCATCAAATAACAACGAGTTGAAGAAATGAAAAAGAACATCATCATTCTGGCGCTTGCTCTGCTCACTTTGAGCAGTTGCAAGACGCTATATACGAAATACGAACGCCCCGACGTGAACACAAAGGGACTGGTGCGCGACCCGATGAGTCTCACCGACACATTGGCCGTTGCCGACACCGCCAGCTTCGGCAAATTGCCTTGGCGACAAGTGTTCACCGACCCTCAGCTACAATCGCTCATAGAGACCGGTCTGAAGCAGAACGCCGACTTGCTCAATGCCGCCATCAACGTGAAGATGGTCGAAGAGCAGTTGCGCGTGGCCAAGCTGGCCTTCTTGCCTGGCATCACTTTCACCCCGCAGGGAACCATCTCGTCGTGGGACTATGGAAAAGCCACCAAGTCGTATCAGCTGCCCATCACCGCCAGCTGGAACGCCGACCTCTTCGGAAACCTTCTCAACCAGAAGCGTAGCGCCCAGATGGCACTTCTCGCCACCAAGGACTATCAGGTGGTGGTGAAGACCAACATCGTATGCAATGTGGCCAACCTCTACTACACGCTCCTGATGCTCGACAAGCAACTGGAGATTCTCGGTGACATGGGCACTCTGACGAAGGATACTTGGGATAAGATGAAGATCATGAAGGAGGCCCGCATCGGCTATCGTTCAACCGCCGTGCAAAGTGCTGAGGCCAACTACCTGAGCGTGGAGGCACAGAAGGCCGACCTGAAGCGTCAGATTCGCGAAGTGGAGAACTCGCTGAGCCTGCTCATCGGTCAACCCGCCCAGACGATTGCTCGCGGCAAGTTGGAGAACCAATCGTTGCCCCAGTCGTTCTCAACGGGCGTCGGTATTCAGTTGCTCAACAACCGCGCCGATGTACATGCCGCCGAGATGCAACTTGCACAATGCTTCTACGACATCAATACGGCCCGTAGCCGCTTCTATCCCAACATCACCATCTCGGGAACGGGTGCGTTCACCAACAACAACGGTCTCGTGAATCCGGGCAAGATGCTTTGGAGTGCGGTGGGAAGTCTCGTGCAACCCATCTTCCAGCATGGTCAGATTACGGCAGGTTTGCGTGTGGCCGAAATGCAATACGAACAGGCTTTCAACACCTGGCAGAACACCGTCCTGAAGGCTGGTAGCGAGGTGAGCAACGCCTTGGTGCTCTACAATTCAAGTGCTGAGAAGAGCGAGATTGAAGGTCAGCAGATTGAGGTGCTCAAGCAGAACGTCGAGGACACGAAGTCTTTGATGGCTAGTTCGGGAAGCACCTATCTTGAAGTCATCCAGGCTCAGAGTTCGTTGCTCAGCACCCAGCTCTCAAAGGTGGCCGACGACTTCTACAAGATGCAGGCCGTTGTCAACCTCTATCAGGCCCTCGGAGGCGGAGCAGAATAGTTTTTAGTTCAATGTACCTAATTCAAAGTTCATAGATATAGTTATGGCAAGCGATATTAGTCCAAGAGCCGAAATCAGCCCCAAGGCGAAAATCGGCGACAATTGCAAAATCTTCCCCTTTGTCTATATAGAAGAAGATGTGGAGATTGGCGACAATTGCATCATCTTCCCCTTCGTTAGCATCCTCAACGGAACGCGGATGGGAGGACACAACAAGATACATCAGGGCGCCGTCATCGGAGCGCTGCCTCAGGATTTCGACTTCCGGGGAGAGAAGTCGGAGTGCATCATCGGCCACAATAACATCATCCGCGAGAACGTGGTCATCAACCGAGCCACCCACAATGGTGGGCAGACGGTCATCGGCGACGACAACTTCCTGATGGAGGGTTCGCACATCTCTCACGACACCAAGGTGGGCAACCAGTGCGTGTTCGGCTATGGTACCAAGATTGCGGGCGATTGCGAGATTGGCGATGGCGTCATCTTCTCGAGTAGTGTCATCGAAAATGCCGGCACCCGTGTGGGCGAAGGCGCTATGATACAAGCCGGAACCACCTTCTCGAAAGACGTTCCGCCCTACATCATCGCCGGAGGTACTCCCGTGGGGTATGGTGGGGTGAACTTCACCATGTGCCGCACTTATGGCATCGATGAGAAAGTGCTCAAGCACATTGCCAACGCCTATCGACTGGTGTTTCACGGACAGACGAGCCTCTTCGATGCGGTGAACCAAATTAAGGAACAGGTCCCCGATAGCGAGGAAATCAGTAAACTCACCTCGTTCATCGAGTCGTCGAAGAAGGGAATCATCAGCAAGATCTAAGTCGGGTGAGTGCCTTCGGAGAAGAAGGACGATAGGGTGGGTGAGCCCGTCTGGCACATAGCCACATGAAGATAGGCGTAGCCAGTTGCTCATTTCGGAAGATTTGCCAACCCATCTTGTCGATATCACTCGTCAAAAACGCCAACTTGAAAGAGAAAAATCTAGAAAAAATTCACCAAAAGCGCCAATTTGGATTTATTTTTTCTAGATTTTTTTCGCGATTTTGCCGAAATGGAATTTCTCGATTGGCTCGTTGATTGCAAGAATTTGCCGAAACGGAATTTCTCGAATGGCTTGTTGATTGCAAGAATTTGCCGAAACGGAATTTCTCGATTTGCTTGTTGTTCGCAAGAATATGCGAAAATGGAATTTCTCGATTGGTTTGTTGATTGCAAGAATTTACGAAAATGGATGAGGGACCTTTGCGCTTTCCGGTCGGATTGATGTCGCTCAGGTCTTTCTCTCTTCAAGAGCGCGTGGAACCATTGAGGTGTCCGCCCAGATGTGTTCCCACGATGTGAATTTGCGAAATGTACTCTTTTTTCATATTGGCCCGTTTGTCGACTTGTACGCTTATTTCATCGTTGACTTGTTGGGTTTAATCTGCACTTTGAGATATTTTGGATGTAGGGTTTCCTTACGATATGAAATTAAATATTGCTTTTTGGTTGCAGAGTTGAGAAATTATTTGTACATTTGCAATAAATTTGACAAAAGGATCACGTCGAATACTAATTGTTGAAACCTAAAATGATGGAAAACAACCTACAATATACGCTCTTTGCGCCTGAACGTCTGGATTGTGTCATTGATCTTCCGGCTTCGAAGAGCATCAGCAACCGCGCTATCATCATCAATGCACTGCTCACGGGGCGTCAGCCAGGCGATGAACTTCAGAACCTGAGCGATTGCGACGACACCGAAGTAGTTGTGAAAGCCCTCACCGAGATGCCCGAAGTCATCGACATAGGTGCCGCTGGTACGGCCATGCGCTTCTTGACGGCATATCTGAGCACGCGCGATGGCGAGACCCATATCCTCACCGGTAGCGACCGAATGAAGCAACGTCCCATCGGCGTATTGGTGGACGCACTCCGTAGGTTGGGCGCACAGATAGAATATGTGGAGCAGGAAGGTTATCCACCATTGCGAATCACCGGTTGCCAACTCGAGGGCGGCACCATCGAGATGAAGGGCGACGTCAGCTCACAATTCATTTCGGCCTTGTTGCTCATCGGCCCCATGCTGAAGCGCGGACTTCAACTTGTGCTCACCGACCGAATCATTTCGCGACCCTACATCGACCTCACCATTCACACCATGCACGACTTTGGCGGACGCGTGGAATGGACAGACGTGAACACCATCACCGCCGAGCCCGAAGGCTATCAGTTGAGAAACTATCTGATTGAGAACGACTGGAGTGCCTCGAGTTATTGGTATGAGATTCTGGCCCTGATGAAAGAGCGCGAGCATCGCCTTCAGCTCACGGGTCTGGCCAATGCGTCGAGACAAGGCGATTCCGTCGTGCGCTACATGTTCACCATGCTGGGTGTGCGAACCGTTTTCGCCTCTAGCGAGCAGGGTGTTCCCACAATGGTGTGCCTGAAGAAAACACCTCTGATGCCGCCTCGCCTCGACTACGACTTCATCGACCAGCCCGATCTGGCTCAAACATTGGTGGTGAGTTGCGCGTTGCTCAACATTCCGTTCCGCTTCACCGGCTTAGGTTCGCTTCGCATCAAGGAGACCGACCGCATCGACGCCCTCAAGCGCGAGATGCTGAAGTTGGGCTACATTCTCGTAGACGAGGAGTCGGCCCTCTGCTGGAATGGCGACCGATGTGAACCAACGCTCGAACCCATCGACACCTACGAGGACCACCGGATGGCAATGGCCTTCGCTCCGGCGTGCATTTGTTTCCCGGGACTTCGCATCAACAATCCGCAGGTGGTCAGCAAGTCGTATCCCAAATTCTGGGACGATCTGCGTGCGGCAGGTTTCACCATTGAGTAGTTTTTGCATAAAAAATGCGGTTTTGTCGTGCTTTTTCCGTAATTTTGCACCCCAAAACCGAAAGTATCGCGTTTTCAAGGTCTAGGACTTCGGCTTTGCGACTCGAACGCATCGCGTTTTCAAGGTCTATGACTTCGGCTTCGTGACGGTCTTAAAGTGTCTTTAACCAGAGCGATTAGACGGTTGCGGTCTCTTAGAACCCGTGAGACCGGGCTGAAGACAAACATGTAAAAAGGAACAATGGTATTATATTCAGATAGCGAACTGGCTCAGATTCTCGACAAGGACATCTTCCATCTCGTGGGCGAAGCCGCCGACGCACTCGGCGTAGAGTGCTACGTGGTGGGCGGTTACGTGCGCGACATCTTCCTTCAGCGCCCATCGAACGACATCGATGTGGTGGTGGTGGGAAGCGGCATCGAAGTGGCCAAAGAGGTGAAGAAACGGCTGGGACGTAAGGCTCATCTGAGCGTGTTCAAGAATTTCGGAACGGCTCAGGTGAAGGACCACGACATGGAACTGGAGTTTGTCGGTGCCCGTCGCGAGAGTTATAGCCACGATTCGCGGAAGCCTATCGTGGAAGACGGCACGTTGGAAGACGACCAGAACCGTCGCGACTTCACCATCAACGCTTGTGCTATCTGCCTGAACCGCCAACGTTTCGGCGAGTTGGTGGACCCCTTCGATGGTATCTACGATATGGAGGACGGCATCATCCGTACGCCGCTCGATCCCGATATCACCTTCTCCGATGACCCGCTTCGCATGATGCGTTGCGTAAGGTTTGCCACTCAACTACGCTTCGACATCGAACCCGAAACCTTCGATGCCTTGACGCGAAATGCCGAACGGCTGAAAATCATCAGTGGCGAGCGCATCAGCGACGAACTGAACAAGATCATGCTCTCCGCTCATCCCAGCACGGGTTTCGACTATCTCTACCGTTCGGGTCTTCTGGCTATCATATTGCCCGAACTCACCGCACTCGACGATGTGGCGGTCCAAAACGGACGCGCCCATAAGAACAACTACTATCACACGATGGAAGTGCTCGAGAACGTGTGTGCTCGCTCGGAAAACCTATGGTTGCGTTGGGCCGCATTGCTTCACGACATCGGAAAGATGAAGGTGCGCCGATGGGATAATGGCGTCGGTTGGACGTTCCACAACCACAACTATGTGGGTGCGAAAATGGTGCCCCAGATCTTCCGTAGGCTGAAACTACCGCTCGATGCGAAAATGAAATATGTGGAGAAACTCGTCGACTTGCACATGCGTCCCATCGTGATTGCCGACGAAGTGGTGACCGATAGTGCCGTGCGCCGACTCATCAACGATGCCGGCGAGGACATAGACGACCTGATGACGCTATGCGAAGCCGACATCACGAGCAAGAATGCCGGCCGTAAGAAGCAATTCTTGGAGAACTTCAGGATGGTGCGCGAGAAACTTGCCGACCTGAAGGAGAAAGACTATAAACGCTTGCTTCAGCCCGTCATCGATGGCAATGAAATCATGCAACTCTTCGACCTGAAGCCTTCACGTGAGGTGGGCGACTTGAAAAAAGCCCTGAAAGATGCCGTTCTCGACAATGTGGTACCCAACGAGCGCGAGCCGCTCATGCAACTACTCATGGAGAAGGCTCGCGAGATGGGCATCAGCACTACTCCTCCTTCTGACGCTTCCTGATATACTTAATCTTGGCGCATTGCGCGTCGAATTGTGCTTGCAACGAGTCTCGGCGAAGTCGCATTTGCGTCGTTGCCGTCAGTTGTTGGGCCGTTGCCGTTCCGTTGGCGTGTGCCTGTTCGGAAGCCCTTTTCATCTTCTCATATTGAGCGCTCACCACCTGCAATTCGCTATCCAGACGCTGAACGTCGAGTTGCGAAGCCGAAAGCGCCGAGTCCTGATGATGCTTCAGCGCCGACTTCCGTTGCTCTATCTGTTGTTGTAGTTGCTCGTGCTTGTTATGGCACCCCGATAGCACCATTGCTATCAGGGCGAGCCACAATGTTAGAAAGCCTTTTCTGCTCATTCTCTTCGTTTCTGGAAACCTCGGGGTTTAGTATTCAACAAGTGTGAAGTAGGGTGCCTTGTCGCCATTCTCCTTCATCACGAAGACGGTGACGGGCTTCTTGCTTCCGTCCTGACCCTCGTTCTCGGCTTCGAAACGATATTCGGTGCCGGCTTTCACGGTGCGCGAACCTACCGTCTTGGCCTTAGCCTTCAGCATGTCGTAGCCCTTCACGGCGGTATCGAAAATCTCCGTCTCTTCCTTGCCAACGGCCTTCTGCTCGGAGAAGTCGGCCTTCTGCTCCACTTCGCCTTCCTTCATTCCCAACTTGATGAGCATTTCCTCCACACATGCGGGAATCATGTCCTTCAGCGCAGCCCTGATACCGAAGCCTTCAACCACCTGCGATTCGGGCAATGCGGCCTTCATGTCGGCCATGCTCTGGGTGTAGCCGCCACTTCCGAAGGTAGCAAACGGCACGATGACTTTTCCTTTCAGATCGGCGCTTGCGAGCCAACTCTTCATGGGCAGGGCATAGGTGCCGAACCAAATGGGATAGCCCACGAAAATGGTGTCGTAGGCGGCGATGTCGGCCTCCAGCGGTAACATCTCGGGCATCACGCTATCCTTCATCTCCTGCATGCTACGCTCAATGATTTTCTGGAAGTCGGTGGGGTAGGCGTCCTTCGCCTGGAGGGCCGCGATGTCGGCGCCTGTCATCTGTTGGATACACTCGGCGGCGGCCTTCGTCGTAGAGGTGATGGAATAGTAGACCACCAGCGATTTCTTCTCGGCCTTCTTCTCGGTGGAGCAAGCCACCAATGCCAAAACAGCCAGCAATACAATCGTCAATTTCTTCATCTTCGGTTCTGTTTTAGTTGATAATTAGATTCATAACACTTTCAGATGGCAAAGATAAGGAAAAATATCCAAATGTGCAAGAAAAGGTGGGAAAAGATAGAAACGGTCCTTTGCAAAAAAATCGTCCCGAATGGCGTTAGTTTGGAAAAATAGTCGTATTTTTGCAGAGAATTATTAAAAAAGAAGAACGAAAAAACCCTACCGAGGGTCATGCACAATTATGAAGAAAACCATTTTGCTCATCGCCATTGCAACCCTTTTGTGCAATCTGGCCGCCATCGCCTCAGAACCTGCCGACGGCTACATCCTGTATCAGAACGACAAGTTTGGCTTCTCGATGGAGATTCCCAGTTTCCTGAAATTGAAGAACGCTGCCGATAAAGACCCGTCCGAAGGTGCCGACTATTGGAGAGACCCAAGCAACATGTGGGACATCAACCGCATCAGCATTCTGGCCAATGCCAACGGTTCTCTCGGCGACCCGTATACGCCCGAAAAGGTGAAGATGGATTACGAACTGACCATCGAGGACTACGAGAAGTTGGGCGAGAAGGCTTGCGAGGATACACGCTACTTCTTCACTATTCCCGGTGATAGTCACACCACCATCGAGTGTCACGTGTTCTCGGGCATGAAGGAAATCTATGTGGTCATCGATTTCGACGACGATATGGCCGCTCAGATGGGAGGCGATGTGGCCCGTCACGTGCTGAACTCCATTCAGTTCAGATAGACCATCCGACTTAGAGCCTAATTCCCCATTTCATCACACCTTCAGTGAGCATCCCTTCGGGCATGAATTTCTTGAAGGTGTCGGCGATGGTGTTGAGCATGCGTTCGCGGATGTAGTCGTCCTTGATGTAGAGCGAGACGCGTCGTTGCGACAGATAGTCGCCCTCAATACGTCGCACGTTGGCTCGCTGGTGTTCGCTGAGGAAGGGCAGATGCATTTCGGGAATGATAGTGTAGCCGCCGTTCTCGTCGACGATGCGTATGAGTGTATCGATGCTTCCGGCTTCGTAGACGCGGTGCCCTTTGGCGCGCGACTTGCAAAACGAGAAGGCACTATCGCGCAGACATTGCGCCTCTTTCATGATCCACATGCTCTCGTGTTCGAGGTTCTCGGGCTTGAATACGGGCAACTTCCGCCAGCAACTCTCGGCCAGATAGACGTAGAACTTCTCCGTGTAGAGCGGTATCTCGAGTACGCCTTCGCGCTTGTTGTCGGCAATGGCGATGCCCGCATCTATCTCTCCTTTCAGAAGCGACTCCAGCATGTGGTTCGCCTTCAGTTCCTGTATGGTGATGTCTACCGACGGGTAGTCCTCACGATAGTGTTTGATGAAGCGGGGTAGGATATAGGGAGCGATGGTAGGTCCCACGGAGAGCGCGAATGTACCTCCGACGAGTCCTTTCTCCTCGTTCACCATCTCTTCGATTCGTCCCGTCTCCATGAGCACCATCTCCGCCTGACGGATGATGCGTTCGCCAGTAGTGGTGGGCGTCACCGATTTGTTGGTTCGGTCGAAAATGCGCACGTCGAGTTCCTCTTCCAACTTCATCAGCATGGCGCTCAGGGTGGGTTGGGAGACACGACACGACTCAGCCGCTTTCGCAAAACTACGGAAGCGGTTGAGTGCAATGATGTAGCGGAGTTGTTGTAGCGTCACATGGATTCCTCCAGCGGTTTAGAAGTTGTCCATGTGCACCTCGAAGTAGGCTTTCGGATGGAGACATACGGGGCAAATCTCGGGAGCCTTCGTGCCCACGACGATGTGTCCGCAATTGCGGCATTCCCACACCTTCACCTCGCTCTTCTCGAAGACGGTGGCCGTCTCCACGTTGTTCAGCAGTGCTCTGTAGCGCTCCTCGTGGCGCTTCTCGATGGCGGCCACCATGCGGAACTTCTTGGCCAGCGCCTTGAAGCCCTCCTCTTCGGCCGTCTTGGCGAATCCCTCGTACATGTCTGTCCACTCGTAGTTCTCGCCCTCAGCGGCTTCCAGAAGGTTCTCGGCGGTGGTGCCGATGCCGTCGTGCAACTCTTTATACCAAAGTTTGGCGTGCTCCTTCTCGTTGTCGGCCGTCTTCTGAAACAGCTCTGCTATTTGTTCGAAACCGTCCTTCTTTGCCTTCGATGCAAAGTAGGTGTATTTGTTGCGTGCCATCGACTCGCCTGCGAAAGCGGCTTCCAGATTCTTCTCCGTCTGGGTTCCTGCATATTTGTTTGCCATAATTCTA
>JAILAI010000249.1 GCA_024681705.1 Prevotella sp. | reverse complement strand
CCAGGTTCCGGCGGGTCTGCCAGTCCAGCTCCATGTAATGGCCGGCGGAGTACCTGGTCAGGGTGTCGATGTAGCTGAGCTCCGTCTTCTTACCATTCATCTTCGAATAGGTGTTCTGTTTCAAATTGTAAACTACTGCCATTGTGTTTCCCTTTCTAAAATTTTAACGGTTAACGAATTCTGTTCTGAAGGAGTCTCCGTGTTGCGCTGATCAGGCCTGTTTCATCATCGCTGAGCATCGTGTCGTGCCGTCCCCGGGCCCTTGGTTCCTGCATTCTCACGAGCTTCTACGTTTCTTCTCCTTTCAAGTGCAAAGGTACAAAACAATGGTGCATATCTCCAAATTTTTAGGGGAAAATAAATAGTTAAGAATTGTTAAGGGCACAAAAGGAAATCTAACCATAACATCACAACATTGTAACACTGTAACAATAACAGTTGTGCCATGTTGAATAATGCTGATGAAATTGTAAAAAAAGAGTACTGAAAATATACAATTTATAAGTATATAATTTTTATTATAATATATAATATATATATTATATATTATAATAACCCATAGGAGTACACTCCCCCCTCCGTTTACCTGGGTGACTCCTAATGTTACAAAGTTACAGTTGTTGCATTGTTACTTTTTCGGCCTTCGCTAGGAAGGTTGACGCTTTCTCTGGGAAGGTGGCCATCGTACGGTTTTTGTTGACTTGTCGACTGATTTTGCTTTGGCGCACCGTTTATATCGCAGGGTCGCAAAGTCCGTGCGCTCTGATGGGAAAAAATACTGAAAATTCTTATCAGTATTTTTACAATTCTCTTGCAGGATTCAGATTTTTCTATTAACTTTGCATCATAAAAGTTAAATCAATAAATTGAAATGAAAAAAGCATTGTTTTTAGTGTTGGCGCTTTTCCTGGGTATTGCCAGTCGTGCAGAAGGACTTGCCCACGACATTGTTGTTGAACCGTTCTATTACAATTTCATCAACGATGGCACTGAGCTGGAGGTGTCGTATTATGCTGATTATGATGAGGAACATAAATATGCAGGAGACTACATCATACCTGAAGAAGTAACCTACGAAGGGAAGACCTACAAGGTGACTGCAATAGGTGAACGTGCGTTCATGGCATGTATTAATTTGGGGTATGTTAGTATTCCTCGCACTATAAATAGAATCGGTGATGACGCTTTCCGTGAAGCCACGATAAATATATTGAACATTAACGACTTGGCAGCATGGTGCGGTATAGATTTTGCAGGTTACTATTCAAACCCACTTGGCGGGGCAGGGTCTCTCATCGCCGACGGCAGCACAGTTACAGATCTTGTCATCCCCGAAGGCGTCACGAGCATCAGCAATTTGGCCTTCCAGGGTTGTAAGGCGTTCAAGGGCGTTACTTTACCCTCCACTCTGAAATCTATCGGTGAACAAGCTTTCAGGGATTTCACCAGTATGGAATCGATATACATGCCCTATGGACTGACGAGTATCGGCCATTCTGCTTTTTCTGGTTGCACGAGCCTTGGCGCTGTGAATATTCCAAATAGCATCACCAGCATACCGCCTGATTGCTTCAGGGATTGTACGTCTCTGGCCGCTGTGACAATACCCAACAGTGTGACGGAAATAGGCAATCAGGTCTTCTATGATTGCCCAAAGCTGAGTGAAATCACCTTGCCCAGTTCTGTGACATCCATCGGAAGAGATGCTTTCGAATTATGTAATGCGCTGAAGGCTGTCAACATTTCCGACTTGGACGCATTTTGCAATATTTCTTTCGGAAGTTGTTCGGCAAATCCGCTTATGTATGCCCACCGGTTGTTTCAGAACGGAGTGGAAGTGACGAAACCGAAGTATCCTCAAACCGCGACAGCCGTCCACGACTATGCCTTCTACGGCGCTAGCAACATTACGCGTCTGACGATTCCCAGCAGCGTTAAGAGCATCGGGACGGAGGCCTTCTATGGTTGCACCAGTCTTGTTGTCGTCACTGTCGGCATGGAGGACCCATATCCCATCGATGAGAATTGTTTCTCTACAGAAATTATGGCCAATGCAACACTATGCGTACAATCAGAATCTATTGATAAATATTTAGAATCTACAGCTTGGTCGCGTTTCTTTGATTTGTTTGGAGACGCACCGAAATGCGCCACACCGGTATTTGATTTTCGTAACGGCAATCTTTATTTCACTAGTTACAACCCATTTAATACGCAATACACTTACAGCATAACTTGCGATGACGTCGTTTCGCTGAAGGATACTGGAAGGAGTTTTGAACAATTCACGGGCGTTTACCAAATAAGTGTTTATGCATCTGCCCAGGATGCATTCGACAGCGACGTTGTTACAGCGACATTGACTTGGTCTAATCCCGTATTCACCGATACGACGCCCAGTGTTGCCACATCGGCAAAGCCTTTGGCTCTTGGTGGCAATCCGATTCTAATAACTGCCAATGGAGGCGACATCACGGTGAAGAGTGAGGCCGAAGGTCAGAAGGTGGTCGTATACTCGGTAGACGGACAGCAACTGGGAAGCGCCATCGTGAGGAACGGAGAGGCCACCATAGACACTCCGCTGAAAACCTCTAACGTGGCAGTAGTGAAGGTCGGCGACAAGAGCGTGAAGGTGATGATGCGATAGGCTAGACGCTACGATAGAATCTAGAATATCTAGAGAATCTAGAATATCTAGAAAATCTAGAGAATCTAGAAACTCTAGAGAAACTAGAGAATCTAGAAAATCCAAGGTCAGCCGCCAGGAATCAGATAAAAAAGCACGGGAATGCGTCGAGTGTTCCCGTGTTTCGCGTAGTATGAAGGCACTCCCTCTTACAGGAAACTACCGAGTTGGTCGGTAAAGTAGGGCAGAAGGAGCGGGCGAATTGAATTATCTTTCTTAATTAGTTGCTCAAATAAAAATAAATTCGTAACTTTGCATTCGCAATTCAACCATATACGATAATTATGATGAACATGAAAAGGTTACTGTCGATTCTATTGGTGCTGGTGTTTGCCGTTCAGGTCAACGCCCAGACGCAATCATGGAGAGAGATGCACAAGGTGAAGAAAAAGGAAACCATCTATGGCATTGCTCACCAATATGGCATTACGGAACAGGAGCTGCGCGATGCCAACCCCGAGATGAAGAACGAAGGCTATCAGCTGAAAAAGGGCGACTATATCTTCATCCCCTATCCGAAGGCAAAGGCCGAAGCTACGCAGACGGTAGTCAACTCGCCCGACAAGAATGCCGACGTGAGGCAGAGGGCCATCCGTCTGGGCGTGATGCTTCCACTACACAACGAGAATGGCGACGGCCGACGCATGGTGGAATACTATCGAGGCGTGCTCATGGCCATCGAAGACCTCAAGGCAGAGGGCATCAGCGTCGATGTGCGCGCATGGAACCTAGCCGAAGATGCCAATGTGGCAATGACGCTGCTCGAAGATGGCGTCTCCGACCGCGACCTTATCTTCGGGCCTCTCTATACGAAGCAGATGGACCTGTTGTCGCAGTTCTCTAAAGCCTATGGCGTGAAGCTGGTTATACCGTTCAGCATCAACGGCGACCATGTGGTGGAGAATACCAACATCTATCAGGTGTATCAGCCTCAGTCGCAGCTCGACGCTATGGCTATCGATAACTTCATGGGCCGTTTCAACGGATATAACTACGTCATCATTGATTGCAACGACGAGGACAGTTCGAAGGGCGTCTTCACAAAGGCACTCCGCGCTCGTTTTGAAGAGAGCAAGCTCAACTATAACATCACCAATCTGACCAGTAGCGACCAGACCTTCGCACGTGCCTTCTCGCTCGAGAAACCCAATGTGGTGGTGCTGAATACGGCCCGCTCGCCCCAGCTGAACGAGACGTTCAGGAAGCTCAACACGCTGACGGCGGCCAACAAGAATATCCAGATCTCGATGTTCGGATACAACGAATGGCTCATGTACGAGAAACCCTACATGGAGCTCTTCTACAAATACGACACCTACATCCCCACGTTCTACTATTACAACACGGGAAGCACACGCATCAAGAATCTTGAAAAGCGCTATCTGGAACGCTTCGGTTCGGAGATGATGGCAGCCATTCCGCGCTTCGCCATCACCGGATACGACCAGGCACGCTTCTTCCTGCGTGGACTTCATAAAGACGGTAAGACCTTCACGGGCGAGCTGTCAGACAAGGATGCCCTGCAGACACAGTTCAAGTTTGTGCGCGTAGGCGAGGGGGGAGGATTGAAGAATAAGCAGTTCCTCTTCATGCACTATAACCGCAACCGCACCATCTCGACGATTGTATACTAAAAGGTTCAATGAAACGACATTTCCTCATCGGGGTCTTCCTGTCTGTGATATGCCTGGCAGGCAAAGCGCAGATTGGTGAGTATAGAAACGATTTCAGCGTGGGCGTGAATGGCGGCTACGTGTTGAGCAACGTGCAGTTCGTGCCGAAGGTGCCACAAGGG
>JAILAI010000227.1 GCA_024681705.1 Prevotella sp. | reverse complement strand
CGACGCACGCGGTTCGGTGACGCTTGGCGACTTTGCCGATGCACTGCCCGAGCAGTTCGTGGAGTGCGGCATTGCCGAGCAGGATGCGGTGGGAATCTCTGCCGGATTGGCCCATTCGGGCAAGAAAGTGTTTTGTTGTGGTCCGGCCTGCTTCTATGTGGCTCGATCGTTGGAACAAGTGAAAGTTGACCTCGCCTATAGTGAGAACCCAGTCACTATTCTTGGCGTAAGTGGTGGTGTCGCATACGGAGCTTTGGGCGCTACCCATCATTCGCTTCACGATATCGCTGTGCTTCGCACCTTTCCGGGCATGAATGTATGTCTGCCCAGCGACTGGCGCGTCACCAAGAAACTGGTGAAGCTGCTTGTCGACTTCCCCCATCCCTGCTATGTTCGCGTAGGCCGTGCTGCTGTGCCCGATGTCTATGCCGACGACAATTTCAGCTTCGAATCCGGCAAGGCCATCGAGGTGCTCGAAGGTACCGACGTCACCATTGTGGCCACTGGCGAAACCGTCTATCACGCCTGGCAGGCAGGTTTGCAACTGAAGGAGAAAGGCATCAGTGCCCGCGTGCTCGACATGTCGTGGATAAAACCCTTTGACGAGGAGGCCATCCGCAAGGCAGCCAGAGAGACCGGCCGACTGGTGACCGTCGAAGAGCACAGCCAGTTTGGAGGCCTTGGTGCAATGGTGTGCGAGGTCTTATCGGAGAAACCTGTTCCTGTTCGTATTCTTGGAATCCCCGACGAAAACGTCGTTCATGGCTCTTCGCTTGAAATTTTCCACCATTACGGACTTGATGCCGAGGGAATTGCCAAAAGCGTGGCCGACTTTCTAAAATAACCCACCCGAACTCATGAAAAGAATTATAGCCATCGACCAAAGTACTTCCTCAACGAAGGCGATGCTCTTCGACGAGCAATGTCGTCTGCTGAAGCGTAGCAATGTTGACCATCGACAATACTACCCGAAGACGGGTTGGGTTGAGCACGACGCTGAGGAAATATATCAGAACATGATTGTTGCTATCAGGCAGTTGGTGGGCGATCGTGTGTCGGCCTCTCTTGCCGATTCATCTGGCACTATATATTCACTAGCCATTACCAACCAGAGAGAGACAGCGGTGGTGTGGAACAAGCAGACGGGGAAGCCAATTGCCAATGCCGTAGTGTGGCAAGATACGCGCGGGGCAGAGCTATGCCGACAGTTGCGAAGTGACGAGGCGACCACAAAGATGGTGATGGAGAAAAGCGGGTTGCTCATCGACCCAAACTTCTCTGCCAGCGGTGTGAAATGGCTGCTCGACAATGTCCCTGGTGCACGAAGTCAGGCCCAAGACGGACAGTTGCTCATGGGCACCATCGACACGTGGCTCATCTGGAAGCTGACCAAGGGGCGCAGCTTCTATACCGACACCACCAATGCCTCGCGAACCATGTTGTTCAACATACACACGATGACGTGGGACGACGACTTGCTGGAGCTCTTCCAGATACCGCGCAACATGCTCCCCGAAGTTCTTCCCTGCGATGCTGTCTACGGAGAGACAACCGTCGAGGACATCTTCTCAGAACCCATCTCGATTGCAGGCGTGCTGGGCGACTCCCACGGAGCGCTTGTCGGTCAGATGTGCTTTGCAGCAGGTCAGGGTAAGGTGACCTACGGTACAGGGTCGTCGGTGATGGTAAACATCGGTGAGAGTCCGTTGCCAGCGCCTCAGGGACTTGTCACGTCGGTGGCCTTCTCGGCTTTCGGCAAGCACTTTTATGGCTACGAGGGCAACATCTATAGCACGGGAGCCACGCTGAAATGGCTGGCCGATCAGATGAAGATGGTGAACCATCCTGCCGACATCGAGGCCGAAGCTACCACCGTCCCCGACAACGGAGGCGTCTATATCATTCCGGCATTCTCGGGGCTTGGAGCCCCCTGGTGGCAGAGTCATGTTCACGGTGCGGTGTTCGGTCTTACCTTCGCCACCACTCGTGCCCATTTCCTTCGTGCATCCCTCGAGAGCATCGCCTATCAGGTGAAGGACCTCGTCGACGTGATGACACGTGCTACGGGCAGTGCGCTACAGGAGATATGTGCCGACGGAGGACCGACCAAGAACGCCTTCCTCATGCAGTTCCAAGCCGATTTGCTCAGCACTCCGGTCGTCTGCACCGAGGTGGAAGACGCATCGGCTATGGGAGCCGTCATCATGAACGGATTTGCACTGAAGATGTGGGCGACCATCGACGAAGTGATCCCCCTGCGCAAGGTGACTCAGAACATTTCTCCACGAGAGTCCGACTATACCATTCCCCTCTACAACGAGTGGCGGCACTACGTTGCCCAGCTCATCAAGTAGCTATCATCCAAGAGAATGCATTATAAATAAAAACAAGATAAACTTATGAAAAACGGAAAGACTTGCTTCGGCGTAATCATTGGTACGCGAGCTTATTTTAATTCCGAGTTGGCCCGCGACGTCCGCAAACAACTGCTAAAGACCATTGCTGACGAAGGCTACGAGTATGTAATATTGCCAGAAGATGCTACGCCCACTGGCAGCAGTAGCATTGAGACACGCGAAGATGGGTTGAAGGTGGCTCGTCAGTTCCGCGACCATCGCGACGAAATTGACGGCATCATCGTCTCACTTCCCAACTTCGGCTTCGAGATTGGCATCATCAATGCCATCAACGACGCAGAGCTGAATGTGCCCATCCTCGTTCAGGCTTGCGACGACGAGAACGACAAGGTGGATCTCGATAGCAGGCGCGATGCCTTCTGTGGAAAGATTTCGGTGTGCAACAATCTCTATCAGTATGGCATTCCCTTCACCGATACCACGCTTCACACCTATTCCATCTATAGCGACCTTCTGGTCAAGGACATCAACCGCTTTGCGGCCATTTGCAGGGTGGTGAACGGATTGCGCCATTGCCGTATTGGTCAGATTGGCACTCGTCCGCTCGGCTTCAACACTTGTCGTGCAAGCGAGAAACTGCTTCAGAGAAGCGGAATAACCGTAGTGCCTGCCGACTTGAGTGAGATTCTCTTTGCCGCTCAGAAGATTGAAGACGACGACCCGAAGTTTGTGGAAATGTGTAGTCGCGTTTCCAACTACGCCAAGGTACCCGAGAACTATCGCGAGAAACTTAAATTGCAGGCAAAGTTCGGCGTTGCCGTAGAGAAGTGGATTGAGGCCAACGATGTTCAGGCCGTTGCCATTCAGTGCTGGGATTCTCTCGAGCAGAATTATGGTTGTGCCGCTTGTGTCACGATGTCGATGCTCAGCGACAAGCTGATACCTGCTGCTTGCGAAACCGACATTGCCGGAGCCGTCTCGATGTATGCTTTGGCGTTGGCTTCTGGTCAGGCTCCCGCATTGCTCGATTGGAACAACAACTTCGCCGAAGACCGAAACAAGTGCGTGTGCACCCATTGTGGCAACTTCCCACGTTCGTTCGTTGGCAACAACGACCTGAAACTAGGACCGCTCGGTGTGCTTGGCCGCACCTTGGGCAAGGTGAAAACCTTTGGTGCCGTCTATGCGAAGGTGTCTGAAGGTCCGTTCACCTTCTTCCGTCTTTCAACCGACGACCCGAGGGGTATTATTAAGACTTATTTGGGAAAGGGTCAAATCACCAACGATCCTTATGGAATGGATGGTTGCATTGCCGTTACACAAGTGGACAACTTGCAGAAGCTGATGAAGTATATCTGCAAGAACGGCTTCGAACATCATGTGGCCATGTGTCGCACCGATGTGGTCGATGTGCTCGACGAGGCCATCAACACCTATCTTGGTTGGGATTGCTACGTGCACGAATAAACATCTTTTTCATTCGACCTATCCCTCTTTCTCCGACCTTTCTACATCGGGGGAAGGGGGATTTTCTTATCTTCATATAGTCTTCATGACGAACAGTTATTGTGAAATGCTTCATTGATAAATGAAACAAAATTGTTCTTTTGTTTTGTAATTTAGAGTGTTATTTGTACCTTTGCAGCCGCATATCATTAAATAAGGTATTAAAAACAAGGAAAAAGATGAAAGCATTTGTATTTCCCGGACAGGGAGCACAGTTCGTTGGAATGGGTAAAGATCTCTACGATAACAACCCTAAGGCAAAGGAACTCTTTGAGAAGGCAAACGAGATTCTGGGTTACAGAATCACCGATATCATGTTCGAAGGAACTGATGAAGACTTGCGCCAGACGAAGGTGACGCAGCCTGCCGTATTCCTGCATAGCGTGATCTCTGCTCTTTGCTTGGGCGACGAATTCAACCCCGATATGGTAGCTGGTCATTCACTGGGCGAGTTCTCGGCTCTGACAGCTGCTGGCGCACTGAGTTTTGAAGACGGATTGAAGCTTGTGTATGCTCGTGCTATGGCCATGCAGAAGGCTTGTGAGGCCGCTCCTTCAACGATGGCCGCCATCATCGCCCTGCCCGACGAAAAGGTTGAGGAGGTTTGCGCTGAGGTGAATCGAGAAGGTTGCGTAGTGGTTCCTGCCAACTACAACTGCCCGGGTCAGTTGGTTATCAGTGGTAACATTGAAGCCATCGACGAGGCTTGTGCCAAGCTGAAGGAAGCTGGTGCCAAGCGTGCACTTCCGCTGAAGGTTGGTGGTGCGTTCCATTCACCGCTGATGCAGCCCGCAAAGGATGAGTTGCAGGCAGCCATCGAAAAGACGGAGATCAAGCAACCCAGTTGCCCCGTCTATCAAAATGTAGACGCCAAGCCGCATACCGACCCTGCCGAAATCAAGCAGAACCTGATTGCACAGCTGACAAGCAGCGTTCGTTGGACACAAAGCGTGCAGAACATGATTGCCGACGGTGCTGACGACTTCACGGAGTGTGGTCCTGGTAAGGCGCTACAGGGCATGATTGCCAAGATCTCTCGTGAGGTAACTGCTCACGGAATCGCATAAGAAACTACAAACGTAGAGGCGTCGCCAACGTGTGACGTCTCTACTACTTAAACTACTAATCAATGAAACAACAAAAAATTATTATCTATCAAATCTTCACGCGACTCTTCGGCAACAAGAACACCACCTGCAAGGTAAATGGAACTTTGGCAGAGAATGGTTGCGGAAAGATGAACGACCTCGACGACGCGGTGCTCAAGAACATCCGTAGTCTCGGAGCTACTCATGTGTGGTTCACTGGGGTCATCCGTCATGCGTCGCAAACAGATTATTCGGTTTATGGCATCCCTCGTCAGCATGCTGATGTGGTCAAGGGAAAGGCAGGCTCGCCTTATGCCATTGTCGACTACTACGATATCGACCCCGATCTTGCAACCGATGTGGATAATAGAATGGCAGAGTTTGAGGCTTTGCTCGAGCGCTCACATCGTAAGGAATTGAAGGTGATTATCGACTTTGTGCCCAACCATGTGGCACGCGAATACAAGAGTGTCGGAAAGCCCGAAGGAGTGAAAGACCTGGGGGAGAACGACGACACGATGATGCACTTCTCAACAAAGAACAATTTCTATTATTGCTGGGGTCAGCCGCTCGATTTGACTGGTGTTCTCGGCACTTCATCTTACGATGGCGACTATGTGGAGAATCCCGCGCGTGCAACGGGAAACGACCAATTCAGCAACCGTCCTACTCGCAACGATTGGTATGAGACGGTGAAACTCAACTATGGTATCGACTATTGCGATGCAGCTGGTCGCTCTGAACACTTCACGCCAATTCCCGATACATGGAACAAGATGACCGACATCCTGCTCTTCTGGGCACATAAGGGTGTCGACGGTTTCAGGTGCGATATGGCCGAGATGGTGCCTGCCGCCTTCTGGGCTTGGGCAACCGATAAGGTAAAGTATCGTTATCCCGAGATGGTATTCGTGGGAGAAGTCTACGACCCGAATCAATATAACAACTACATCAATGCAGGCTTCGACTATCTGTACGACAAAGTAGGAATGTACGATTGTTTGCGCGATGTCATCAAAGGCTATCGATCCGCTTCCGATATTACTCGCCAATGGCAGGTCACCGACCCTCTGCGCGAGCACATGCTCTATTTCCTCGAGAACCACGATGAGCAACGCATTGCGAGCGATTTCTTTGCGGGTCATGCAGAACTCGCCGTTCCTGCTGTCATCGTGAGTGCTTTCCTTCATCGTAATCCCTTTATGATCTATGCCGGACAAGAGTTTGGCGAACGGGGGATGGACGAAGAGGGCTTCAGCGGTAAGGACGGTCGCACTACAATCTTCGATTATTGGAGCGTTCCCACCATCATTCGCGGCTACTACGATCGTCGTAGGATGAAGAAAGCAGAGCGGACACTCATGAATGTCTATCAGAAGGTGTTGGTGATGGCCAATAAGGAAAAGGCCATTCGCGAAGGAGAGTCCTTCGACCTCATGTATGTGAATCCTCAACTCTCTCAGCGTCAGTTCGCTTTCTTACGCAAAGCCGACGACGAGATGATTCTTGTGGTAGCCAATTTCGCGACACACGATGTTGACACAACGGTCACTATTCCTCAGCATGCATTCCTTCACTTGCAGATTCCTGAGAAGGAGCTGACAGCAACCGATTTGATGACGGACGAGATTCTCAAGGTGGTTCTTCGGGCAGATCAACCGCTCGCCATTACCGTTGCTCCTCTAACGGCTCGTGTATATAAGTTTAAATTCTAACTAACAAACTCCTCACCGATAGAGGAGATTCACCTAAACCTTATGGCAGAAGACTACATCCTGAACGAACACAACAAAGAAGAGTTCCCACCAAGCCACACGGCCGAGCATCTTCTCAATCAGCTGATGGTTCGCATGTTTGGTTGTGAGCGTTCCAATAATGCTCACATTGAACGAAAGAAAAGCAAGATTAGCTACATTCTTGATCGAAAACCCGATAGAAAGGTAGAGAAAGAGATTGAGCGCCAAATGAACGAACTGATTGAGCAAGACTTGCCTGTGACGTTTGAATTTGTGACGCGTGCCGAACTTGAAGGCCTAATCTTCGATGCGGAGCCTGATTCACCAGACGCTCAGTTGTCGTTAGAGAGGCTTCCTGAGGATGCGTCTGATACTATTCGTCTTGTGAGGATTGGCGACTACGACGTCTGTCCATGTATCGGGAAGCACGTACGCTCAACGTCCCAGATTGGCCGATTTGAAATGCTCGGTACAAACTGGGACGAAGGTAAGCGCTCGTTTCGTATTCGCTTTAAAGTTGTGCAATAATCAGAACCACTTCATCAAACCGCGAAGATAGTCGGTCAGCTCATTGCCCATCTTCTGTTGTTGCCAAACGCTGGGATGCCAATCGGCTCCAATCATCAGGTCTCCGTTTTGTGGCGTCATGTCGAATCGGTAAACTTGTTCGTCACCATTCTTATGAGCATCGTCGGCGACTTTGTCCAAAGCTGCTTTCACAATGTTGAGTTCCTTGCCGTTGAGCATAGCTCCCGTTAGGAAAACAATTTTCGCTTGCGGATATTTCGAACGAAGTGTTTTCAAGAATTCTCCGTAAGCCTTCTCAAGTTTCTTTTGGTCGGCTGTGCCTGTCGATGTATCGTTGGTGCCCAGATTGATGCAGACAACGTCGGGCGTGAAGCGACTGAAATCCCACAATTGCGATTTGTCGTGATAATTGGTGTATGGGTATTCGTTCGGCATGTTGTCGGGACTTCCCGTCTTGGGGCCATCGTAGTTACGATAGATACCGATACCACTTCGCGCTACCACTTGATACTGAGCTCCTAGTGCCCTTGCCGTTCGTGCGGCATAGGTGTAGTAATGATTCTCTGATTCGTAGCTGAAATGCTCGCTGGGGTCAATGCTTTCAACGCCATAGCCACATGTGATGCTGTTACCGATAAACTCGATGCGACGATCGGGGAGGGGAGGCGAAGGCAGAAGAGTGCAACCTTTGTCCAACCAGAAACCACGAAATTCTGGACGAAGTTCATAGCCTTCTATGCAATAAGTAATATGTACGCGATGCGAACCATAGGGAAGGGCTGTTGCAAGACTTACGATGCTATCTTGTTCACCACGAAAACCAATCTTGAATGGTTCGGCATTATCCACCTGCACCATGAAATAACCGCTTCCAGGCTTTGCCATCATCCTTAAACTTGTACCTTGGAAGGTAGCAGCAATCTGCACGCCGGGATAGACGAAATACGGCCGTTCGGGATTTGAGAAATTGATGCGACCAATATACTGGATGTTCTTATCTGTAGGACTTACAAAACTACCGCAAGGCGAGATGTGCTTCAATGCTTGATTCGATTGTTGAATCAATGAAGACGAATTGGCACTTATCGTCAAAGCAAACAATATGGCGATAGATAGCCATAGGCTTCTAAAACCAATTGCTGAGGTTGATGTTTTCATCTGTTCTTTCTTTAATATCATATTGAGAATCAAATCTTTACATTGTATCATTTTATCTTTGCTACGATGGTTTGCAGACTTTCATCGGCTGATGATGTGCCCACCATAATCTGATGCTTTCCGGGCATCACTCGCATGGTGTTCGACTTAGCGTCCCATAGTTCGAAACGCTCGCGTGGAAGTTCTATTTCCACCAACTGTGTTTCGCCTGCTTTCAGATTGATGCGTTTATAGGCACGGAGGGTTTTCTTCGGGCCATTAACATCGAGCGGATTCCTCACGTATACCTGCACCACTTCTGAACCTTCACGACTACCTGTGTTCTTCACACTTACAAATACCTTGCCTTTCTTGTATTTAGGCTTGCTAAGCGTAAACGTAGTGTAGCTAAGGCCGTAGCCAAAGGGGAAGAGAGGCTGACCATTGAAGTAGCGATAGGTGCGGTTGCTCATGTTGTAGTCTTCAAAATCGGGCAGCTGTTCGGTGTTCTTATAGAATGTGATGGGCAACTTGCCGCTCGGATTGTAGTCGCCGAAAAGAATGTCGGCAAGAGCTTCACCACCACGTTCGCCACCATACCAAGCCTGAATGATAGCATCAGCATTCTGACTTTCAGGCACCAGTGCGATAGCAGAACCAGAGCAGTTGACGTATACCACTTTCTTACCAGCCTGATGAAGCGCAGCAATCATTTCACGTTGTACGCGCGGCAACTCAATGCTGGTGCGGTCGCCTCCTCGGAATCCTTCTTCGTTCACCTTCATCTCTTCACCTTCTAGGCGGGGCGAAATGCCACCAACGAAGACGACGACGTCAGCATCGCCAATCTGTTGCAAAATGGTTGGCATAGAGGTTTCTATCTTCTGCGTCAGGTCGAGGGCGAAGAGCGCCAAACCAATCTGCTGGATATAGTTGGCTTCAATGTGGTAGGTTTGTCCGGCACGAACATTCTTCTTGAACGTTTTGTAAATCACACCGTGCCCGTTCCATTTATCATAGAGCGTGTCACCATCGAAGATGACGCCGAGATAGTCTTCTGCCGCAATGTTCAACGTAATCTCACAATCTTCCTTGGGACAGAAGTCTGCTTCATATCGTGCCGAGAAATGTTCAAGATCTACACCAGAGGTGAAAGCTGTGTTTCCTCCGTTGTTCAGGTTGATGAGCGATGTGTTCACGACGGTTGCCGCAGGGTCACCTTCAAACTTCTCATTGTTCCAATAGGTGGCCTTTACGCCTTGCATTCCGTCGGGTGTACGCAATTGGTTAAAGAGACTTTGGAACACTTCGTTGCGGGTAAGGCTACAACCTTGTATGAAACGTGCTGATGGCACTTTCTGACGAATGCCTTGAAGGATTGTCGTTGTACTTGTGGGAGTTCCCGTATAGTTTCCCCAAAGCATTGTGGAGTCGTTGGCGTTGGGCCCCATTACCACTATCTTCTGATTGCGGTTGAGCGGAAGTATGTTGTTGCGGTTTTGCAACAATGTCATACCTTCACGAGCAACCTTCAACGCAAGGTCCTTATGCTCTTTATTGGCCACTACGCTCATCGGTATATTTGTCCAAGGCACCAGTTCGTCTTTGTCGAAGTCGCCCAACTCAAAGCGTCCAACCAGTAGTCGTTTCAGGCTTGTATTGATTTGTTCTTCTGTAATCTTGCCAGCCTTGAGCGCTTCGGGCAATGATTTATACTCACTACCGCATTCTACGTCGGTACCTGCAATGACGGCCGAAGCCGCAGCATCTGCCTTTGTGGGGGAGAATCCATGATATCCTGGAGCCCAGAAGTCGCGAATAGCACCGCAATCGCTCGTCACCAATCCTTTGAATCCCCATTCCTCGCGCAATATCTTATGAAGGTAGCGCGTATTGCCACAACAGGGTTCACCATCGTTTCGCTGATAGGCACACATGATCTCCTTCACATCGCCTTGTTGCACCAACGCCTTGAAAGCTGGCATATATGTCTCCCAAAGGTCACGCTCAGGTAGATTCGTCATGTTAAATTCATGACGATTCCATTCAGGACCGCTATGAACGGCATAGTGTTTGGCGCAAGCATAGAGCTTCATGTAGCGAGAATCGGGACGTACACCCTCGTAGGAGTAGCCCTGTAAGCCGCGCACGACGGCAAGGCCCATCTGCGTAGTAAGCCACGGGTCTTCTCCGTAGGTTTCTTGTCCACGTCCCCATCTTGGGTCGCGGAAAATGTTGATGTTAGGCGTCCAGAACGAAAGGCCACGATAGCGCTTCATCTCTCCCGTACGCTTGGCTTCGGCATTCTTGGCGCGTGCTTCGTCGCTAACGGCCGTGAATACGTCGAACACCAAGTGGTCGTCGAATGTTGCCGCCATGTTCATCGTAATGGGAAAGACGGTAGCATAGCCGTTTCGGCCCACACCATGAAGTGCTTCGTTCCACCATTCAAATTGCGGGATGCCCAATCGCTCGATAGCTGGCGACTGATCCATCATGAGTTTCACTTTTTCATCGAGTGTGAGTCGTGAACAAAGGTCTTCCGCACGTTGCTCGGGTGAGAGGTTAGGATTTTGATACGGCAGCATCTGTGCTTGAGCAGACAGAGAAAATGCTGCGATAATAGTAAGAAAGGTCTTTTTCATATTGTTATTCGCTTTTTGTCCAATATTCAATTCTGCAAAGTTAATAATCTTTTTTGAATTATCGGTTCTTTGTCAGCATATTTTTTCAATTTCTCCTTTTTCGTTTTGATTTTTATGCTTATAATCGAGTAATGTTACATTTGCTATTTATTTGCGATACGCTTTGTGAAAGCCTTTTTGTCGATTATCTGTAACTTTGCAAGCAGATTGAAAACATCAAATGAAGAAAAAATGAAAACAAAGAGATTTCTAGCTACACTTATTTCTCTGATGGCGCTTTGTGCCATTTGCATGAGTTTTACAACTGAAGAGAAGAGTCGCATCGTCGAAGATGGTGGTACAGGACCATATAAGGCCATCATGAAGGAAGAAGCTTCGTTGCCCGTACATACTATCTTCGCTCCCCAAGACCTCTCGGTATTTGGAAAAGAGAATCCCTTGCCAATACTTGTATGGGGAAATGGAGCATGTAGCAACTCGCCTTGGGAGCACTATAAGTTCCTGAATGAGATTGCTTCTTATGGCTTTCTAGTTGTCGCAACTGGCTACATTCCCATGAACGATGATCCCTATCGCGGAGAGATGTCTAAATCGGAGCAACAGATTGAGGGCATTGATTGGGCAATAGCACAAAACAATAACAAGCAGTCGCCTTATTATCAGAAGATAGACACCCAGAATATTTGTGTCGCGGGTATGTCATGTGGCGGTTTGCAAACGCTCTACAATTGTGCTGACCCACGCATTAAGACGCTGATGGTTTGTAATAGTGGCCTTTTCAATATGGAGAATGCTTCGCAAGCGGTTGGAGGAATGCCGATGCCGCCGAAGTCGAAGCTCAAGGAGATACACTCTTCCATCATCTACATTCTCGGAGGTAATACAGATATCGCCTACGAAAACGGAATGGACGATTTCCGTCGTATTGATCATGTACCCGCTTGTGTCACCAACTTCCCCGTCGGTCATGGGGGAACCTATCGTGAGGCTCATGGCGGAGAATTCTTGGTGGTGGCCTTAGCTTGGTTGCAATGGCAATTGAAAGGCGATGAAAAAGCAGCCGAAATGTTCAAGGGAGACGAATGTTTAATTTCAAAAAGAAAGGATTGGACAATCGAGAAAAACGTAAAGTTTGACTCATTAAAATAATAAGGTAGAAGATACATTCTGCCCAAAGTCTTCAAATGTATCCGGAATGAACGGGATGTTTCATGGAAATGTCTCGTTCAGATAATTAATTGTATAATTAGGTAAAAAAGATTATGTGATTTTGTAGGTGTTTCGCAAAAAAAATGTATCTTTGCAGACGTTTAACGTCTACATATGAAAAAGAAAATTGCAACTATTCTGCTTATGTTCACTGGGATGGTGGCATGGGCGCAAGAAGGAACACCAGATCCTAATTTCTACATCTATCTTTGTTTTGGCCAGTCGAATATGGAGGGTCAAGCTACACCTGAGACCGTCGACAAGACCGTTGATAGTCGTTTCCAGATGCTGGCCGCTCAGGATTTCTCAAGTCCTGCTCGTACGATGGGTCAGTGGTATACAGCTACGCCTCCAATCGTCAGACAATGGGCGGGTATTGGTATGGCCGATTATTTCGGACGCACAATGGTCGCCGCTCTGCCTTCTGATGTAAAGGTGGGTGTCGTCGATGTGGCCGTTGGTGGCATCGCTATTGAGGGATTCATGCCCGACAAGGTAGAAGCTTATCTGGCAACAACTGAGTCTTGGTTACAGAATCTGGCACAAGCTTATGGCAACAATCCTTATCAGCGACTCGTAGATATGGGAAAGATTGCTCAGAAGTCAGGCGTCATCAAGGGCATTCTGATGCATCAGGGAGAGAGCAATAATGGTCAGCAGGCTTGGCTACAAAGTGTGAAGCAGGTGTATGAATCACTGCTTGCCGACCTGAATCTGAACGCTGAAGATGTTCCTTTGTTTGCTGGCGAAACGGTCAATGCTGATGTGGGCGGCACCTGTTCGGCTCATAATAGCATCATCGCACAACTGCCCGATGTAATTCCGACATCGCATGTAATCCCGTCAAACGGATGTCCTTGCGCTAGCGATAACATCCACTTTACGGTAGCTGGCTATCGAACGATGGGTAAGCGTTATGCTTATGAAGCGCTTCGTTTGATGGGACTTCCAACAGAAGCACAGGCGGATTATGCTTGGAATGCGGATCTCAAGAATATATACGCACTCAGTAGTCTCGACCCCGTTGACGACATCACGGTAAGAGTTGGTGGAAGCAAGATACTGAAGATTTGGGGTACCTTCGCAGATGGTCATCGTGAAGATTTGGTAAATGAAGTGACTTTCACAAGTGACGATTTCACCATCAAGGATGGTATGGTGATGGGAACTGAAGCCAAGAAGGGCACCGTGACCGCAACCTATACCGATTTCCTTGGTCAAAAGCATACACAGATTATAAATGTCGACGTAGTAGATAATGGACCAAACCACGTGCTGGTGGTCAACAATGGAACCGTTGGCGCTAACCAATGGGATAAGGAGGCACTTTGCAAATTGGCCATTCCGATGGAAAAGGGTAAGAACTATGAGATTCGTGCCATGATGCGTTGCGATAATGCTGGCGATTGTGCGCTTTGGCCAAGATTTGATGGTAGTACCAATCGTGACCAATGGGGTAATAGTGCCGACATTCAGTATCTTAGCACATATCCCGTAACAACTTCTTATCAGGAACTTGTTTGGAAATGCTCAGCCAATTTCACGCACGATGTTTTGATCTTTGCCATCGGAAAACTTGGTGGAAATGTCTACATCGACGATGTGTCGTGTAAGGAAGTGGGCGGTTCTACGGAGATGATTGCCAATGGAAACTTTGAATCTGATGACATTTCTAACTGGTCGGTTCTCAGTTGGACGGGTCAGACGCTTTCGATTATCGAAGATACCGCAACAGGTATTCAACAGGTGGTAAACGAGAAGAAGACGAACGCCATCTACGATTTGAGTGGACGCAGGGTCGAGAAACCTGGCAAAGGCGCATACATCGTCAACGGTAGGGTCGTTCTGTATTAAATAAATCACATGCTTATTGGGCATTGATTATATAATAAATAATAGGTGAAGATTCCATCGAACGAGTCTTCACCTATTTTTTGTTGTCCCTCTCTTTATCGTAAATTGGCGATTTGGATGAGTCATTTTGACGAAATGAATCAACTAAATTGGCGAAATGAATTGTGTAAATCGGCGTTATTGCTCAAGTGTTTTGCCGCAAAGGTTTTTTTGCAAAAGAAATCGTATTTTTTTATATCGATAGGCTTATAATTCGGGATTTTTGTGTACTTTTGCAGCCATGAAGCAAGCAATGGTCTTTGCAGCTGGTTTAGGGACACGACTGAAACCACTTACCGACACGATGCCTAAAGCGTTGGTTCCTATAAGTGGCAAGCCTCTTTTGTGGCATGTTTTGATGAAACTGAAACAAGCAGGTTTTGAGCGCATCGTGGTGAATGTTCATCATTTCTCTCAGCAGATTATCGATTACCTAGAAGCTAACAATTATTTCGGTATAGACATTGCCGTGAGCGATGAATCGCAAAAGTTGCTTGAAACTGGTGGTGGAGTCAAGAAGGCATTACCCTTGTTCGATACTTCCAATCCAATCTTGTTGTACAACGTGGACATTTTGAGCAATGTTGATGTTGCAACATTCTATGACGATGCGAGTAGGAGTGAAGTTGATGCCACATTGCTTGTAAGTTGGAGAGACACGAAGCGCTATTTGCTTTTCGACAATGAAAATCTACTACGTGGATGGACAAATATCGAGACGGGAGAACTGAAGCCTCATGGAGAGTTGAAATCTTCTGAAGCCGAACAACTCAAGCGACTAGCTTTTAGCGGCATTCACGTACTCTCGCCATCCGTATTCCCTTTGTTCGAAGAAATGCCTGAGCGGTTTGGCATTATGGATTTCTACTTGAAGTATTGTAGAAAATGCAAGTTTCAAGGCATAGAAAGCAAAGAACTTCAACTCATCGATGTGGGTAAACTCTATTCGCTTGCTGAAGCTGAAGCGTTCATCGAAGGAAAAGAATGAAACAATAAAAAATAGGATGGGGCTCCCAATTGCAGCTCCCGCTCTCCTTCCAAATAAATTGTTGAAGAGCGATTATAATAAAAACATATAATGCAACAGAAAATCATTATCCTGGATTTCGGTTCACAAACCACGCAACTTATTGGTAGGCGTGTGCGTGAATTGGATACCTTTTGCGAGATTCTACCCTACAACAAGTTTCCAAAAGACGACCCAAGTGTGATTGGTGTTATCTTGAGCGGGTCTCCATTCTCGGTTCACGATCCAGAAGCGTTTAAGGTAGATCTAAGTCAGTTTTGGGGAAAGTTGCCTGTACTAGGCATCTGCTATGGAGCACAGTTCATCTCCTTTAGCAATGGTGGAAAGGTGGAAAAGACAAATAGTCGCGAATACGGACGTGCTCATCTGGAAACGGTTGACACGAAGAATCCTTTGTTTAAAGGCTTTGATCAGCATTCACAAGTGTGGATGAGTCATGGAGACACTATCACAAAGATTCCTGATGGTTTCGAGGTGATTGGTAGTACGGCCGACGTGAAGAATGCTGCTTTCTGGTGTACTTCAGCATCATCGGAAGAAGGGCAGGGGAGACCGGTCTTTGCTGTTCAGTTCCATCCTGAGGTTTTCCATACGGTTCAGGGAAGTCTGTTGCTCAAGAACTTCGTCGTTGACGTTTGTGGAAGCCGACAAGATTGGAGCGCGGCTTCGTTTGTCGATACAACCGTTGCCGAACTAAAGCAGCAATTGGGCGACGACAGAGTAATCTTGGGACTCTCTGGTGGCGTTGACTCATCGGTGGCGGCAGTTCTTCTCAACAAAGCAATCGGCGATAGGCTTACATGCATCTTCGTTGATCACGGTATGCTTCGAAAGAATGAATTCTCACAGGTGATGGAGGATTATAAAGTGTTGGGGCTCAATGTGATTGGTGTTGATGCTTCAATGAAATTCTTTTCCGACTTAGCTGGTGTAAGTGACCCTGAACAAAAGCGCAAGATTATCGGTCGCGATTTCGTGGAAGTGTTCAATGCTGAAGCCAAGAAGATAACCGATGCACGTTGGTTGGCACAAGGCACCATCTATCCCGATAGAATCGAGAGCTTGAATATTACAGGCAAAGTAATCAAGAGTCATCATAATGTCGGAGGACTTCCCAAGGAAATGAATCTCCAACTCTGTGAGCCGCTGAAGTGGCTTTTCAAGGATGAGGTGCGCCGTGTTGGTCGACAAATGGGCATGCCTGAACATCTCATCACTCGTCATCCTTTCCCAGGACCAGGTCTTGCCGTACGCATTCTTGGAGATATCACTCCCGAAAAAGTTCGCATTTTACAAGATGCTGACGATATTTACATCAGAGGTTTGCGTGATTATAAGGTAAAACTCAGTGGTGACGAAGCCCGTCGTGTGTTAGCTGCTGGTGTACCCGCCACGATGACCGACGGAGAGATTGAGGTTTCGCTCTACGACCAGATATGGCAGGCTGGTGTTATTCTCCTGAGTTCTGTCCGTTCGGTTGGCGTGATGGGCGACGAGCGCACCTATGAACATCCCGTTGCTCTCCGAGCCGTTACATCAACCGATGCCATGACAGCCGACTGGGCTCATCTGCCATACGACTTTATGGCGAAAGTTTCCAACGAGATAATAAATAAGGTAAAGGGAGTAAACCGCGTATGCTACGATATCTCCTCAAAGCCACCATCAACAATTGAGTGGGAATAGACAATCAAAACATCGAAGTCGGAAGCATTCGCTTTCGGCTTCTTTGCTTCTATTAACCCACCACTTTCCGTCCGAAAACGTTTCATTGACGCAACATGAAACAAATTATAATGTTTTTGTAATAGCAAAAAATTGCTTTTCTTCTTTTTGTTCATATCTTTGCATCGTATTCCAAGTCATTATCTTAGCTATTTATTTAGTAATATAACATATTATCAATTATTCATCAAACAATTCAACATCATGAAAAGAATTTCTACACTAATGCTGTTAGGTATGGCGGCATGTCTTTCTGTTCAGGCGCAGTCAGACATACCCCTTGTCTATCAAGTGGAAAACACAGGAGCTGATGCAACTCCTGTCTTGCCCTCTAAGGATCAAGCAAAGAAGATTGATCCACTTCCAGATCCACTGGAATGGTCGGATGGAAGCGGACGTGCAACCAATTTTGCTGACTGGCAGAAGCGTCGTGGTGAGATTGCAAAGGAAATCCAGCACTACGAAATTGGTACCAAACCTGTTGTTGATCCTTCTGCCATTTCGGCTTCAATGGATGGCAACCAACTCACGGTGACGGTTACCGTGAACGGTGAGTCGCTTACGCTTTCGGCTTACATCGATTATCCGACTGTAGGTGAAGCACCTTATGCACTGATGATTGGTACGAGTATGATTTCACTTCCTGATGCCGTTTTTGCCGGACGTCCTATCGCCCGTATGGTTTATCAGGAGAGTCAGGTGAACAATTACTCTCAATTTGGAAGTCCCGCTGGTCGTGGTAACTATGCGTTCGACAAGCTCTATCCCGATTTGACGGACAATGGTGCCTATAGCGAATGGGCATGGGGACTCAGCCGTCTGCTTGATGGATTACAGCAACTTGGCCCTGATGTCACGCATATCGACATGAATCATATTGGCGTTACAGGTTGCTCGTATGCAGGAAAAATGGCGTTGTTCTGCGGTGCTTTCGATGAGCGTGTTGCTCTTACAATCGCTCAGGAGCCCGGTGGTGGCGGATGTGCTGCATGGAGATATTCTCGTTGGATCAACGCTCAGCCTAATGCCGAATCGGTGGAAGGTCTTGATAACACCGACTACAACTGGTTCATGAATAGCCTGAAGGCAAACTATGCTGGTAAGGATGTTGCCTATCTGCCTCACGATCACCACGAACTGGCTGCTATGGTATGCCCCCGAGCTCTGCTCATGCTTGGTAATCCCGACTTCACTTGGCTCGCTGATCCTTCTGGATATGTATCTATGAATGGTGCACTGAAGGTGTGGCAGCAGTATGGTATCGAGGACCGCGTTGGCTATAGCATCGTCGCTGGTCACGGTCATTGTCAGCTTCCCGAATCACAGTATCCGGAAGTGATGGCGTATATCGATAAGTTCCTGCTTGGCAAGACCGATGTAGACACCAAAGTTCGTATTGCTCCCGATTCATATTCTGATATTGACCTCGACTGGTGGACAGGTTGGTGGGGCGTACGCGAACCCGGAGAGTTTGCTGCTGATCCAGTTGTCTATGTAGGTCCGAATGCTGGTACAGAGACTTCACTTCCGCTTGTCGGAAACTGGGCAAGCCGCGTAACAGGTGAGGCCGCTGAAGATGGAAATATTTATTCTGGCACCGTCAACTTCACCGGACAATGGGGTGAAGTTGGCGGAAAGCCCTGGGGTTGCGACGTCACCGAGGGTACAAAGCACATTATCACCGTACGTACAGAACAGCCTATCACGAGCGATTTCCAGTGGAAACTCGGTGTGAAAGACATCTATGGCGAACCTTCTGCCGAGAGCTATCCCGCTATCGAGGTCAACGGCAATGAAGCAAGCATCGAGCTCACTCAGAGCTATTGGTATCTTGCCGTTCAGCGCAAGTCGTCTTCGGCAACCGACCCCATGAATATTCTATCGGTCAAGCGTGATGTCTACCTCACCGACTTCCAGCCTTCTGAGCAGCAGATGCCAATTTCGGTTGATGCAGGCGCCGACATCGAAGGACGAGTCGTATCGGCCAATGGTCTTCCCGCCATTGTTTCTTTGCCAGGAAACTGGGGCGATGTGAAGTTGTGGAACGAACCGTTCTCCGTTCTTGATTATCCTAAGTATCGTATCGAACTCGGTCAGGCACCTACTGCTGACCATCAGTTGCAGATGTTCCTCCGTAATGCGGCTCAGGCAAAGGATTATGGCGGTCACTATTATGAGTTGGCAGCTGGTCAGACGGTACTCGAAGGTGAGTTCAACCCCGCCGACCTTGACAACGACCCCATCGTAACGCAGTTCGCTTTACAGAATATGACGGGTGAGGCCGTAGAGACTATTGTCAATGATGTCATCCTTTATGATCAGCAAGGTTTGGCCGTTCACACTCCAGGTTTGGATAATTCAGGATGGAATGCTGCTACGGTTACTCCGTCAGGATCGGAACCTGTTTATGAGGGCACCGTTAATTTCACAAAGCAGTATGCTTATGTCGGTCCTTATAGCGGTACTCCTCAAGTGGGCACATACCATCAGTATACATTCTTCACCGACCAGCCAATTCCAGCAGGTTTCCAAACTGTTACGGTATTTGCCGACCAAGACAAACCGATGGAAATCCTTCCTGTGAATGCAGAGGGCAACGAGTTCAAGTTTGCTATCTTCCAACCTTACACCTTCTTTGCTCTGCAATATATGGGTGAGGCTACTTCCCAGATTAAAATCAATAAGATTTTGCGCGAGACTCTCGAGATTGACCCAACTCCGATATTCAGTGTAGAAACCGAAAATCCATCGCTGAATGTGGTCGCATGTCGTATTGTTTCTCCGTCTGGTCAGTTGCTTCCTCGCCTCCAGCATGGTGTGAACATCGTTTACGAGACACTCTCTAACGGACAGGTTCGCACTCGCAAGGTCATTATGAAGTAAGTCTGCGCCTTTTCTAACATCATGCACAGACAGGCAGACAAGTTCTGCTATATGCACTAACAGAGATTATTAAATAAAAAAGACTCTTATTTTTCGAAAGGAATTCGACACTATTTCGGTTTCCATCTTGATGGTATGAATGTAGCTATATGCTGCTCATTTCTACCGTTATGATTTGAAACTGCTACGATAATTGTGTCTAATTCCTTTCGATTTTTTTATCCCTTCATCAATTACATTGGTGCTTTATTTTCATTGATTATGTTTATCTAAAAGATTGATATTCAGTTGATTATCATTCGATGTTAAGGGTGCTCATGAAGTGTTGACCAACTCCTTAAAGTAATAGATACATCTCGTTAATCTGTCGTTGAAAACAATCTTACCAAAAACGGCAATTTTGCTCATCGAAACTGTCGCTTTTCATCATCAAAATTGGCGCTTTTGCTCATCGAAAGCGTCGTTTTTCATAAAGCCTTTTTATTTCATAGCATATAAAAGCTTCATAAACGTTCAAACATTATTGAGTTCAGACCGTTAGAAAAAGTCCTTTGGACAAAAATTAAAGAAGTTTACTCAAACCTTTACGTAATGGTTTGAAATAAAAATTAAAAAAGTTTTGCACAATCTAAATCTTTTTCTTACCTTTGCAAAATATAACGAACTACGAAAAGAGCGCATACTGTATTAAATAAGGTATGACGTTTAAAACAATCATGATAAGCGAAGAGGAATTTTTTTTAATAACTAATTAATATTTTATGTCTGTACATTTGAAAAGTTTACGAACAGCGCTCGTAATGACTCTCCTACTGATAGTGGGATTCGTTCAGGCGCAGACAGTCAATGGTACGGTGAAGGACTCCAGTGGAGAAGCAGTCATCGGAGCTACGGTGATGGAGAAGGGTACCAAGAATGCAGTGGTGACCGACTTCGACGGTAACTTCACCATCAAAGTATCAGGTAACAATCCGATCGTCATCTCCTATGTGGGCATGAAACCGCAGACGATTGACGTGAAAGGAAAGTCGCAAGTGAGCGTCGTTCTTGAAGACGATGCCAACACGTTGAACGACGTGGTGGTCATTGGTTACGGTTCGGTGCGTAAGAAGGACCTTACGGGTTCTGTGGCTACTGTAACAGGTCAGGACCTGGTGAAAGTGCCTGTATCTAACGTGTCGGAAGCACTTACTGGTAAGATGGCTGGTGTGAACATCACCACTACCGACGGTTCGCCCGATGCTGAAGTGCTTATCCGTGTGCGTGGTGGTGGTTCTATCACTGGTGACAACTCTCCGCTTATCGTTATCGACGGCTTTCAGGGTGGTAAGCTCAGCGACCTTTCGCCTAATGATATCGAGGATATCACCGTTCTGAAGGACGCTTCCTCAACAGCTATCTATGGTTCTGAAGGTGCTAATGGTGTAATCCTTATCACCACGAAGAGCGCTAAGGGTGGCAAGACCGTTGTGAACTATAACGGTTACTTGCAGACAAAGACGGTGTCGAAGCGTATGGATGTTCTTGATACGTATCAGTACGTGATGTCGAACTACGAATATGCTGCACTCCGCGGTGAGAGCGCTTTGAACTCGTTCTACAAGCAGTTCGGTGTTTTCGACGACCTCTATCTTTACAAGAGCATCGAGGCTATTGACTGGCAGGAAGACCTCTTCGGCCAGAATGTGTTGTCACAGAGTCATAACGTCAGCATCAATGGCGGTACGGAAAAGACAAAGTTCAACCTCTCTGGAACCTACGACTTCAACGCAGGTCTGATGCCTAACAACGACTTCTCTCGTTACGCATTCCTCTTCAAGTTGAATCACGATATCAGCGACAAACTGAAGTTCTCGCTGACTGCTCGTGTCAACGACCAGACAGCTAACGGTCAGGGTACCCAGGGTGGTACGTACAAGGTTCGTACAGAGCAGGCTCTCTATGGTGTTGCCACGAAGGGTCTCTCGGGTATGATCACTCCCGACTTCTCAACAATGTCTGACGATGAAATCGTTGAATGGCAGCGCGCTAACATGTCGCTTGCCGAGCAGTCAGAGCAATACTGGCGTCGTCGTAACAATCGCGGTTTCGTGTTCAATGCAGCACTCGACTGGACGACTCCCATCAAGGGCCTGAAAGCTCACTTGGAAGGCGGTTACACTTATGGATTCAATGAGGTGAAGAACTGGTATGGTTCTACAACCACTCAGGCTTCTTACGTAGGTGGTAACCCGTTGGCCGACTGGCAGAAGACCAATACGAACTCAATTCGTGAAAGCTTCACGCTGACCTACGACACAAAGATCAATAAGATTCATCACTTCAACGTGATGGCTGGTCAGGAGTTCCGTACTAACCGTTCGAACTACAACAAGATGGATGCCAACAACTTCAGTAAGGCCTTCACCGCCGACGAGGTGTTTGCAAACTTCGGTCTTGGTACGATGCAGGCTATGGCAGGTAACGTAGCAGCTGATCAGAACAAGGTTTCGTTCTTCGGTCGTATCAACTACACGCTGATGGATCGTTACCTCTTCACTCTTACTCTTCGTGAGGACGGTAGCTCTCAGTTCGCCGATGGTCACCAGTGGGGTTTCTTCCCCGCAGCAGCTGCTTCTTGGCGTATCATTGAAGAGCCTTGGATGCAGGGCGCTCAGAAATGGCTCTCTAACTTGAAGCTTCGTTTCTCTTATGGTAAAGTAGGTAACGATAAGCTTCCCAGCTATATGTTCAGTCAGCTCTACAACACCAATAGCGGTTCGAAGCGTTATGGTGTGGGCGACACTTCAAATTCTCATCTGGCTGTTACCAATGTGCTGGCCAACCCGTTGCTCACTTGGGAGAAGCGCACAACTCGTAACCTTGGTTTGGACTTCGGTTTCTTCAACGAGCGAATCAATGGTAACATCGATGTTTATTGGAACAATACTGATGACCTGCTCATCAATCACAACATTGCTGCTCCTGGTTACACGACCGTTTGGGAGAACTCAGCTTCTACGAGCAACAAGGGTGTTGAATTGACCGTTAACGCAGCTATCATTCAGAAAAAGAACTTCTCACTCTCTGCCAACTTCAACATCGGCTATGACAAGTCGAACGTGAAGAGCCTTGCTAACGGACTTGAAGAGATGACATTCGCATCTGGTTGGGCAAGCACCGACAACAAGAACCAGCAAGACTATATCGTACGTATCGGCGATCCTATCGGTTTGGTATACGGATGGCAGAGCGACGGTTACTACACCACGAACGACTTCAGCAGCTATGATGCAACAACAGGCGTTTACACTTTGAAGGATGGAGTTGCCACAACATCTCTGCTTGGTGGTACAATCGGTATTCGTCCAGGTGCTATGAAGCTGAAGGATCTCAATGGCGACGGAGTTGTCGACGCAAAGGATATCACCGTCATTGGCGACACGAACCCCGACTTCGCTGGTGGTTTCGGATTTAGCGGAACCGTCTACGACTTCGACTTCAACGTGAACTTCACCTATAAGGTTGGCAACGACATCTACAATGCAAACAAGATTCAGACAACATCTCGCTATCGTGCAGGTTCCTATCCTAACATGCGTGAGATCATGAGTCAGAGCAATGCTTACTCTTACATCAATCCTGAAACTGGTGTTCTGCTCAACGAACTTGCTGATCTGGCTTATTGGAATGAAGGTGGTAACGGACAGGCCGCAAAGGCCATGTGGAGCCCGTTCTCTACCGGCGACGCTGTGGTTGTTCCCACCGACTGGGCTATGGACGATGCTTCGTTCCTCCGCCTCCAGAGTGTTACCGTTGGTTACACATTACCCAACAACCTCACTCGTAAAGTTGGCATTCAGCGTCTGCGCTTCTATGTTACAGGTACCAACCTCTTCGTCATTTCAGACTATCCTGGATTCGACCCGGAGGTCAGCTCGTACGCTCGCAACAGCAGCTATTCTGGTCTCACACCGGGTATCGACTTCTCGTCTTACCCGAAGAGCCGTGCATTCACATTTGGTGTTAACGTAACGCTGTAATTCTACTATCAACAACTCTTACAATTTTATCGATATGAAACTGAAAATTAAATATATCGCAATTGCAGCTGTCGGAGCTTTGACGATGACATCGTGCAGTGACACACTGAATGTGGACTCACCGTCACAGATGGACCAGACAATGGTTTACAATTCGACGGAATTTGCAACTAACGCCATCAATGGTGTATATGTATTGTTCTGCGAGGACCCGTTCACATCGCGTATGTGTGGCGTCTGGATGCAGAATACCGATGTGGAGGCCATGAGCGTTCAAGCTACGGTGGCTACCAACCATCGCCAGGCTATCTGGCCATTACAAGCTACTGGAAATGTTGGATGGAGCGACGTCAAGAAGGTTTGGGACAACAATCTGCAGGCCATCGAGCGCGCCAATCAGGTTCGTTCAAGTATTGACAACAGCTCTATTGGTTCACAAGATGAGATGCAACAGATCAAGGGTGAGGCCACTTGCCTGAAGACCTATCGCTACTATCTCATGTGCAACTTCTTTGGTGATGTTCCTTACTATGACGTAGCAGCCAAGTGGGGCGACGAAATCGACAAGCCCCGTACCGACAAGAACGTAGTTTACAGCCGTTGCCTCCAGCAGCTCGTTGACATTGAGCCCTCGATGAAGTGGAGCGATGTTAATACTGGTGGTATTGAGCGTATGAACCGCGACTTCGCCATTGGTCTGATTGCTCGTGTAGCTCTCTTCCGTGCAGGTTATGCAATGACTAAGGACGGTACGATGAAGCGTGCTGACGACTATCTCGACGTAAGCGCCGATTCTCTCTCTGTTACCTATAAAGATGTGAACGGTACTGAGAAGACAGCTCGTACTTACACGGAGTATTATCAGATGGCAAAGGACTATTGCCAGAAGCTTATTCAGCTGAAGCCCCGCGATCTCTATCCCGACTTCGAGCAGGCTTTCGTAAACGAGATGAACTACACTGTTGAGAACAATGCCGAAGTGCTCTACGAAGTTGCATTCGTTCAGAACTACGGTGGTGACATCGGCTGGAGCTATGGTGTTCCCAACACAGGTAGCTGCGCCAAGGGTACAACTACAGCTCAGGTTGCCATGACTCCTACTTACTACATGTCGTTTGCCGACAACGATAGCCGTCGTGACATCTGCTGCGCAAAGTACGCTCATGAGAATGATACCGTAAAGGCAGCAGCTGCTACTTCTATCCATGCTGGTAAGTGGGACCGCTCACGCGCCGCAAAGGAACTCGGTGGTGGTTCGTCTAAGGGTACTGGTATCAACTTCCCGCTGATGCGTTACTCTGATGTCCTCCTTATGTTGGCCGAAGCTGAGAACGAACTTAATGGTCCGACAGCTCTTGCTAAGGAGTGTCTCACAAAGGTTCGCGCACGCGCTTTCGCTAAAAGTCCTACTTATGCAGCCGACGTGACTGAGTATGTGAACAACCTCAACTCAAAGGAAGCATTCTTCAATGCTATCGTCAATGAGCGTGCTTGGGAATTCGGTAGCGAGTCGCTTCGTAAGTTCGACCTTGTACGCTGGAATCTCTATGCTAAGAAGATTGAGGAAGCTATGCACACTGCACTTTGCTGGGGTATTTCTACCAACGAGGATCTGCTTAACGACGAAGCTGTGATGGCAAAGTATCCTGAAGCTATCAACTACGTCAACTGGGCAAACAAGCTTTGGTATGTGAAGGTTGCGAAGAATAATCTGAAGTCTGACATCAAGTGGTACAACGAAAAGTATCAGATTGAGGAAGACGATGCAACTATGACAGCTGCTGGATGGCAGTCGGTCAACTGGGGTTCTCAGATGATCAAGCGCACACGTACATATGTATATAATGGTACTGACTATGGTACGACCACTCCTGTTAAGACAGACAATGGTGACGGTACAACCACTTATACATTGGGCGCTGCTCCTAACACCATAACGGTAACAGCTACCAACGGTGAGGCTACAGGCATCATCCGTAAGGATGTCTATGCAGCCAGCGACTACTTCACACGCCTCTATCGCGGCTATTCAAATGGTGCGCTCACAGGCAGTGGTGTCGTTCCCTACCTGCTCCCCATTAGTACCGAGACTCTCTCTGCCAGCTCCGTGCTCAACAACGACGGATACCTCATTTTGAACGCCAACATGGAAGATGGTGTGAACGTTGAGGTGGCTACCATTGAACGTGATTACAAATAATATCGCATAGAATTATGAAAAAAATATTGAAATCCATGCTGCTGCTCGCAGCAATGTCAACAGCAGTTCCGGCACTTGTCAGCTGTTCAGATGACGACGACCTCACAACGGCCGATGCGCTCTTCAGACCCGTCATCAATGAAACTGATAACATCGAACTGGGTCTTGATGAGAACCAGATACCCTACATGATCATTACCTGGGACAACTATACCAATGCCGACCAGTACACCTTGAAGGTGGAGGCCATTGACGGTTCGGACACTCAGGAACTGACTACTTCTGATCTTACCTGCAGATTCAACAATCTTCAGTACGACAAGGAGTATTATGTCTACATCAGTTCAGCTAATACGGCTACAGGTCTCTCATCTAAGCCATACTCGCTGACAACTACTACGCCTGACTATCCCACTCAGCTTATCTCGCCTGCCTCAACCGATCTTATCGACACGCAGGCTCGTATTAAGTGGGATCCTTCTGTTACCTATGCCGAGATGAAGGTTTACAAGGATAGCAACGACTCGCTCGTTGTCGACACGCTGCTCAATGAAGACATCAATGCCGTGAGCGAGATTATCTTCAAGGGCTTGCAACCTAAGACAACTTATCGTGTAGAGGCTTATCAGAATGGTAGTTATCAGGGTAAGAAGCGCTTCACGACTACTGCTTCTGAAAACTTCGAGGGTGTTGTCTTTGACCTTCGCGACCTTTCAGCTGATGATAGCTATAAGCATCTCACTGCTGACCTCGTGGCCGCTGACGTAGCTGCTAATCCCGGCCAAGATATTACCTATGTGCTTCAGGGCGGTGTGAAATATCGCTTCTCGGGAATGGTCATTCCAGGAACCACAGCTAAGGTTAAGTTTGTGACAGGTCTCACGTTGGCAGGTAACGCAACTGTAGTCTCTGCAGGTGGTGTTAGTTGTCTTGCAGGTGAAGATATCAATGCTATTGAGTTTGAGAAGATCGACTTCATCAGCGACAAGGCCATCGAAGGTGGCGGTTACGAAGTTGCTACCAACCATGATAAGGGCTGGGGTGGACGTCAGGTATTCAATATCAACGGATACGGTGCTACCATCAGTAACCTCACATTTAAGAACTGTTCTTTCACCGGCTATCGTGCCGTTGTTCGCTCTCAGAAGGATGGCGATAACATCACAAATCTGCTCCTTGAGGGATGTCTTATCAATGCCATCGGTGATCAGGGCGTTGTAACAACTACCAATAAGAAGGGCGACTGGCGCAACGTTACATTGCGTAATTGCACCATCAACAACATTATCATGCTGTGCGACTTCCGTAGTTGTGCCGACAAGCTTAACTTCAACATTGAGAACTGCACATTCTGCTATGCACCTATGGAGACATCGGTAAATGCAAACACCCCGATGTTCCGTCTTGGCACAGGCAACGTAGTGCTCACTGTTAAGAATACGCTCTTTGGTCCTTCGATGAAGTCTGCAAATGCTGAAGGTGCTGAGATTTATCCTTACGAAGCTGGCGAAGCTGGTTCAATATTCCTAAGCGGTACTCCCGACAACTTGGTTGTTGAACAATGCTACAAGACAAACTTCGCTTGGACAGACCTCGGAGTTGAAGAACCGAAGATCTACCCGCTTGAGGGTTTGATTGACTTACCTCTTAGCGAAACCGAATTGTGGAGTCAGCCTTCGAACGGACAGTTCAACATCATCGGTAAGGTGTCTGGTGTTGACTTCAGTCAGCTTGGTGACGCCCGTTGGCAATAACTCATCTTATCAGAAGCTCAGGACAACTATCACGTCCAACCTTCTGATATGAGAAAAACGTGGAGGACAGACCTTATTATTCTTGGGTCTGTCCTCCATTCTTCTATTATTACGTTAACAGACTAAAAATTGACAAAATCATTTTGCTATTTGAAGAAATATTTTTACTTTTGCACCGAACTATTTGAAAATCAATCATTTTTCTGCTAAAGAATAAAACAAATTGTAATAACAACAGGATGAAAACATTTAGTAAAGCATTTTTATTGCTGGCAATTTTTGTCGGTACTGTTACAAATGCACAAGCCCAGGAAGAGCAGACTCCAGCCTTTCCCGGAGCTGAAGGATTTGGGCGTTATGTAACAGGTGGTCGTGGTGGTGCTGTCTATCATGTCACCAATCTCAACGATTCAGGTACAGGTTCTCTTCGATGGGCCATCGGAAGAAGTGGAGCCAAGACCATCGTTTTCGATGTGTCAGGAACTATCCATCTATCCTCTAAACTTTCTATCGGCAGCAATACCACTATTGCTGGACAAACTGCTCCCGGTGATGGCATCTGCGTGGCAGACTATCCCTGCAACATACAAGGAAGTAATGTAATTGTCAGATACATGCGCTTCCGTCTTGGCAACAAGAACGTAACGCTCGACGGTGCCGACGGCTGGGATGGATTTGGCGGATTTGACCAGAAGGACATCATCATCGACCACTGCTCTGTCAGTTGGAGCATCGACGAGTGTCTCTCTGTGCTTGGCAATAAGAATACAACTGTTCAATGGTGTCTCGTGGCCCAGAGTCTTGTTAATTCAGGACACTCAAAGGGAGCGCACGGCTATGGAGGCAACTGGGGAGGTAGTGGCGCGTCGTTCCACCACAATCTGATTGCGCATCACACGTCTCGCACACCGCGTCTCGGCCCGCGTCCAACCACACAGCTCGATGAGCGTATGGACATGCGCAACAATGTTATCTACAACTATGGTTCCAACGGATGTTATGGTGGTGAAGGCATGAATGTTAACATTGTGAACAACTACTACAAACCAGGCCCAGGCACACCGTCAGGAAGCACATCAAGAAATCTCAAGGCTAAACGTATAGCTGGAATTGGCGTTCGCACAAACTCCTACGTGTCGGAATATCCCGACTACGCTCCTGCGCTTCACCTTTGGGGGCATTATTATGTGACTGGTAATGTCAACTCAAAGTATTCCGATGTTACCGCAGATAACTGGAACATCGGTGTGATTCAGCAAGTAGACGAAAGCTCGTGCGACGGTACTTTCACTGAAGTGACTAAAGACACGATCAAACTCACATCACCAATTCCTTTCATTCTTACAACCACGCATACAGCTGAGAAAGCTTACGAGAAAGTGCTCGACTATGTAGGCGCTAGTCTTCATCGTGATACTTTTGATGAGTTGATGATTTCTGACACTCGTAATGGCGTCGCAACTTATACTGGCTCAGGTTTGAGCAGTGGATTTATCAATTCCCAAGAAGACAACAAACCTTCCGATGCCGCTGACGATTGGTCTGCCTGGCCGACGCTCAACAGCACTTCGGCACCTGCAGATACCGATGGTGATGGAATACCCGATGAATGGGAAAATGCCAACGGTCTGAATGCCAACAGTGCTGCCGACGGCGCCGCCTATGCAGAGAATGGTTACACCAACCTCGAGAACTATCTTAACTCGCTTGTTGCGGACATCACCGAAGCGCAATATTCTGATGGTACTCAGGAAGGCAATATCGAAGTCATCAGCGATGGGGGATCTACTGGAGAAGATGGCAAGCAAATTGATGCCGAAGGTACCGTGACGTGGCCTTTCAATACGGGTAGTGCTGGCCAGACAGCACAGTATGCTAGCGCTGTTTCAACGATGCTTTCGTCCGACAATGTAACTATAGGCGCGAACCTTAATTATGCCGGACAAAGAAAAATGAACAACGTCTATTACACACTGTTGCAGCCCACCATCAAAAACGAAGCGTCAGCCAATGATGGTAATGCTGTTAGTTTCAATTTCACCGCTGGCACGGGATACTTCTTTCGTCCGACGAATGTAAGTCTGAAGGCTTCTCGTATCGGTACCGATGGAGGACTTCTCGACATCAGTTGGAAGAACGGCAACGGCGTTTATGAAATAGAAAGTATGGTAAAACCAGAGCGCAACAACAGTATAACAGAATTTTCAAAAGACATTAGTAATATTCCATCAGCCCAGGGCGTGAGCAGTCTCGTGGTGAATATCTATAAGCTTGGTAGTGATAAGCAGATTGCACTTGCAGGTATCGTTGTAACTGGGCAAGTTCTATCGGAGAGCACAGGCGTCACCAACATCTATAATAATTGCCATTTAAACAATGCCGAGTATTATACGATGGAAGGTATTCATATCGAGAATCCTTCGCACGGTGTATATATCCAGATTGTGACCTTGCCTGATGGAACTCGTCAATGTCAAAAAGTATTAGTTCCGTAAGGCTTGCACTAGAAGAAACCTCAACTAGGTTTCACCAGAAATGATGAGGATATAATTCACCACCTGAGTTCCTGGTTTTGATTTCTTCTAGTAGTTTTCACAAAAAGACCTACCGACCTACCATCATCGTCTGAAACCCCTTTAAACAAAGGGCTCAGAGCATGGTAGGTCTTTTTCTAACACCTACCATACACCTACCATAGACCTACCATACTTTTATTAGACGGACGTTATTTTTGACTCTTAACATTACTGCCTAAAACCTTGTAAACTAGACAGATAGGATGAAGGATGATAAAATAGTAACAAAATTCATGCCTCGTACTTGAATGAAGGGCTTGCATATTTGAAAATTATTTTGTACCTTTGCATCATTGTTCGAAGCCGGAAGCGAAAAACACAGAAGAAAACGGCAGGACAAGCAAAGTCAATAATTTTTATGTTTAACCTTAATTCTAAAATGTATGAAGAAATCAATTACAAACAACAACGAGGCACTCAGTGTCTTGGCTGAGGGAATGCTGATTGTCAGGCAGTTCCTCGACGACAACTACACGTTTCGTCGCAATGTGCTGAACGGAAAGGTAGAGTTTTCGGTAAAGGATGAAGCGGGAAAGGCGGACAGCTATCGGACGCTGACAGATGAGGCGCTGAACAGCATCATCTTCCGGGCCTCATGCGAAATCTCCCTCGAGAGGGGCAATCCCCAGGCGGCAATCAGGTTGTACACCAACTCCGAGGAGATTCCCCTGTACAATCCCATCGCCGACTTCCTCGGCAACCTGCCCCGATGGGATGGTCACAACCATGTGGCCGACCTCTTCTCACGATTGCCTGGCGTAGATACCGAGCGAACGGCGTTCCTCGCCATCTGGTTGCGTTCAGCGGTGGCCCACTGGTTGCAAATGGATATGTTGCACGGTAACGAGTGCGTGCCTACGCTCATCGGGAGTCAGGGATGCGGAAAGACCACTTTCCTGCGTCGCCTTCTGCCCGTGTGGCTACGGGAGTACTATATGGACCATCTGAACCTGTCGAACAAGTTCGATAAGGAGATGGCCCTGACCAACAACCTCCTGGTGAACATCGACGAGCTGGATGCTATCAGACCGAGTCAGCATGCAGAACTGAAGCAGACGCTCTCGAAGAGCAAGGTGAACGGACGTCCCATCTTCGGCACCGTCCAGCAGGACCGTCCGCGCTTCGCCTCCTTTGTGGCAACCACGAACAATCCGCATCCACTGACAGATGTAACGGGCAGCCGCCGGTATCTCTGCATCACGATTCCCGATGGCCAGTTCATCGACAACACTGGCGACATCAACTATGAGCAGCTCTACGCCCAGGTGCTCTATGAGGTGCTCGATGTGAAGGCACCCTACTGGTTCAACAACGAAGAGGTGGCACGCATCCAGACGTTAAACCTGAACTACATGCAGCTGATGGATATGGATGAGCTCGTGGAGGCTTGTTTCCGCAAGCCGATGGAAGGAGAGTTCGTTAAGCCGCTCAGCACAAAGCAGATGTTGGAGAGAATACACAGATTGTATCCCTCGCTGACCATCAATCAGGGCGCTAAGGTACACCTAGGAACAAGCATGAAGAATCTCGGGTACGAGAAGGTGCACTACGGGAATGTGGTACACTATCAAGCAGTACCTCTGGAAGCAGCTTGATGGTAGGTCCATGGTAGGTCTATGGTAGGTCTTGCGAATAGACCTACCATGCCTCAAACCCTTTGTGGCAAGGCGTTTGCGGGTGGTCATGGTAGGTCGGTAGGTCTTTTTGAAGATAATCCTAATTTATAACTATTTTCGATTTGTTTCGTTTTGAGCAATGAATATGGTTGAACGGGATAGTAGTTTCAGTATGACTGGATAACGCCAGCTTAAAGTTCATAACTCTGCACTACCTTTCACATTTTTCAACAATGGATATTAGAACTGTTATTCGGTAAATCCAAAACAGCGGTTTTAATCATCAAAATTGGCAGTTTCTTTGAGTGAATTCGGCAGTTTCACTCAACAAATCTGCCAATTTCCAATAAAGAAATAGGGTATTTGCTTCTATACCTAATCTATAATATATACATACAAGTTTTTAGTTATAATTATCGGATTTATGTATAAGCGATTGATATTTAATACTTTATAAGGTTGTTTGAATTTGCCCGATTTGAATTTAGATTATTTCTATAAGACAAATTCTCACAAATGTGATTATTGATTATCAGCATGTTACAAACTCGAATTCTGTCTTTGGGGATATTTCAAAATTTAACCGGACATCAGTGTATATCTTTAATTAATCTTAAATAAACAATTTGAAAGCCAGGAAATTTTGATATGTTAACAAAAAGCTATATCTTTATAGCCGAAAAGAAACTGTAATTTGGAATTTTATAATAAAAAACGATAGATAAGATGAAAACTATAATGACACATTCTATTTTCAAGCGTGCAACGATGATGCTGCTCGCCACCCTGTTTAGCACCATGATGACATGGGCAGACAATGTGACATTAAGCTACGACGAGACCAACGGGTATTATGCCTACATGTCTGCAACGTTAAATGCCACCCGGACACTCACGCCGACGTACAATGGCAATGTGGTCCAAGAGTTTACGGTAAAGACTAACGGCTTCTCTAAGAACTCCAACATGATTATCAAGGCCCCTGCCGGCTATTTTGTTTTTAATATAAAAGGCTATGCTATAGCACAAGAACAAGATGCCAACAAAACCGGTACACTGAAAATCTTTGCGGGAGAAAAAAGCAGTGGGCGACAGATAGGCGACACCTATGTCATCAGATCGTCTAATTCTTCGAGCAACGCAGCATATTTCTTCCCGATTTCTACCAGTGTTTACATCCAGTTCCAACCGTCTCCAAGCGGAAATTACGGAGGTAAGCTTAATCTTGAAGTAATGCTGAGTCCTATCATCTATTACGTAGCCTTCGACGGCAACGGCGCAACAGGCGGAGAGATGAGCAATCAGAGGTTCGAGTACGACAAAGCGACAGCACTCACCGCCAACGGCTTCACCCGCACGGGCTATACTTTTGCCGGATGGAGTACTACGGCCAATGGTGAGGTGGCATATGCTGATCAAGAAAGCGTACAGAACCTGACTACCACCGGAGACGCTACCATAACCCTCTACGCACAGTGGACGCCCATTACCTACAACATTACCTATAATCTCGCTGGTGGCACCGTGGCAACAGCTAACCCCACCACCTATACCATCGAGAGTGAGGCCATCACGCTGGTTGCACCTACGCGCACAGGCTGCACCTTCGACGGATGGACTGGTACTGGGCTCGATGCGAGTACGACCGATGTTACCATCGCCAAGGGCTCGACCGGCGATCGTAGCTACACCGCCACTTGGACGCTCATCCCCTACGCCATCACCTATAACCTCAACGGCGGCACTAATGCTGACGGCAATCCTGCTACCTACACTGTCGAGACGTCAACCTTCACGCTGGATGCTCCCACCCGCACAGGCTACACTTTCGACGGATGGTATTCCAACGAGGGCTGCACAGAGCCTGCCAACACAACGATAGATAAAGGCTCTACTGGCGACAGGACGTTCTACGCCAAGTGGACGCCCACCACCTACAACATTACCTATAATCTCGCTGGTGGTACCGTGGCAACAGCTAACCCCACCACCTATACCATCGAGAGTGAGGCCATCACGCTGGTTGCACCTACGCGCACTGGCTACACCTTCGACGGATGGACGGGAACGGGGCTCGATGCGAGTACGACCGATGTTACCATCGCCAAGGGCTCGACCGGCGATCGTAGCTACACCGCCACCTGGACGCCCATCACCTATACCATCACCTATAACCTCAACGGCGGTACTAATGCTGACGGTAATCCCGCTACCTACACTATCGAGACATCAACCTTCACGCTGGATGTTCCCACACGCACGGGTTACACTTTCGACGGATGGTATTCCAACGAGGGCTGCACAGAGCCTGCCAACAAGACGATAGAGAAAGGCTCTATAGGCGACAGGACGTTCTACGCCAAGTGGACGCCTATCACCTACATCATATCTTTCGACGCCAACCACGAAGATGTTGAAGGTTCGACAGCATCGGTGGCTGCTACCTATAACGAGGATGTAATGCTCACTGCCAACGGCTTCACCCTCCCAGGCTACATTTTCTCTCACTGGAACACCCAAGCCGACGGCTCTGGCATCAGTTATGCCGACGAACAGAGTGTGAGCAACCTTGCTACTGAGACCGATGCTACCGTTATTCTCTACGCACAATGGGTCGAGCTGAAATACACCATGCCCCTGACGCTGGAGTTTGTTGCCGATGGCACCCTGACGTTAACAAACCTCTTGGAAGACATGCAGTATTCCACTGATGGCGGCGTGACCAAGACGACCATCAAAGCTACCTATAATAGCCATGAAGAAACATATTTTCATTTACCAGTCTCTGCTAACACCAAGATACAACTCTATGGTAAAGGAAAAAGAAACACAGCACTCGTTGGGACTAAAATTAAATGCTCAGCCGACTGCTACATATATGGCAACATCATGAGCCTGGTTGATGAGTACGGCTTCGCCACGAATACCACGCTGACTGCAGTCCATATGTTCTGCGGTTTATTCCAAAATAACACTCATCTGAAGAATCATGCTACCGAAGAGTTGTTGCTGCCCGCCACGGAACTGAAAGAACAGTGCTATTATGATATGTTCTCTGGCTGCACCAGTCTCACCAAAGCGCCAAAGCTGCCCGCCACCACGCTGGCAAATAATTGCTACGCTTATATGTTCTCTGGCTGCACCAGCCTCACCATAGCACCTGAGCTCAATGCCACCACGCTGGCGGGGAGATGCTATGCAAATATGTTCTCTGGCTGCACCAGCCTCACCACAGCACCTGAGCTGCCCGCCACAGAGCTGGAAGATGATTGCTACGTCAGCATGTTCAAAGACTGTGTCAGTCTCCAGACAGCACCTGCGCTGCCCGCCACAGTGCTGAAATCGATTTGCTACACTGATATGTTCTTTGGCTGCACCAGCCTAAACCACATCGAGATGATGGCAACAGACATTGATGCTCAAGATTGTCTCTGCAATTGGGTGCACAAGGTCGCCGACAAGGGCGTGTTTGTGAAGAACAGTGCTGCCCAATGGAATGTGACAGGCGAAAGTGGCATCCCCTCAGGTTGGACGGTGCTGAGCATCAATCCTGACACCGAGAAAACCTACGACATCAATCTGGGTGAGGGCATCAAGGCCACCATTGTCTGTGACGACAGTCAGAGCAGTGAGGTTGACTTCGCTCCAAACGGCCACATCGTCACCCTCAGCACCCTGGAGGGCTATACGTTTAGCGGTAGCTACACTGTGAAGGATGCTGATAACAATGACGTCATCGTCACGGATAACCAGTTCACGATGCCCGCCAAGAATGTCACCGTCACGGCCTCGTTGACGCCAATAAACTACATTGTTAAGTTCGATGCTAACGGCGGCACAGGCTCTGTACCTGCCGACATGAATATGACGTACGGAGAGGCTCAGGCCATTCCAGAGAACATACTGACACATGGTGACGATGTCTTTATGGGCTGGTGTACGACTCCAGACGGCACCGGCACTTTCTATATTCCAGGAGGTAGCATCAAGAACCTGTCCACTACAGCCAATGCTTCGGTGACGCTCTATGGCCTGTGGAAAGCAGAAAATGCTATCCCCCTGACCCTGGAGGCTGTGAACGAGGGAATCACCATTATTCTAATTAGCAACGAAATTGGTTCTTCTTCGTTTCAATATGCCATTGACGGAGGAGAAAAGCAAGATTCCCCAGGGGCTGTTTTCATCACTAAGGGACAGACCGTGCAGCTCTACGGCTATGGTACCGAGAATACGGCTTTTGGTGATGAGAATGGCAACCACTTCTTAATCTCGTGCTCAGCCGACTGCTACATCTATGGCAACATCATGAGTTTGGTGGATGAGTACGGCTTCGCTACGAATACCACGCTGACAGCACAAAATACGTTCAGCAGTTTATTCCAAAATAACATCCACCTGAGGAATCACGCTACCAAGGAGTTGTTGCTGCCCGCCACGGAGCTGAAAGAATATTGCTATTATGGTATGTTCTCTGGCTGCACCAGCCTCACTAAAGCGCCAAAGCTGCCCGCCACCACGCTGGCTGTGGCTTGCTACGCTAATATGTTCTCTGGCTGCACCAGCCTCACTAAAGCGCCAAAGCTGCCCGCCACG
>JAILAI010000221.1 GCA_024681705.1 Prevotella sp. | reverse complement strand
GATATGGGGACAACGACTCACCGACGGCACCTACGCTACGGTGTATAACCCCTCGGAATACCGCTGGCCACTGGCCATCAGCCTCAGCAACGACGGACTGAACTACACGACGCTCTCGCTGATAAACGGCGAGGTGACACCGCTCCGTCACGGCGGTCAATACAAGAGCTACGGACCGCAATACACGCGAGGCATTCAGGAGGGCAACGGCGTGCCTAAGAACGGTGACTTGTGGGTGACCTACTCGAACAACAAGGAAGACATCTGGGTGAGCCGAATCCCCGTGCCCGTGAGACTGAACGCGACGACACACGCCTGCGGAGACTTCAAAAACTACGGTTCCATCGGTGAAATGACCGATTGGAATCTCTACGTTCCGCGCTTGTGCAACGTCACGCTGAACGACGGTTGGCTGAACCTCTACGACTGTGATCCGTACGATTACGCCAAGATTGAGCGCATCGTTCCGAACACGAAAGAACTGGAAGTGGAGTTCACACTGATGGCAGATCAGGCGGACACCGGCGAACTCGACATCGAATTTGTGGACGACGAGGGGACGGTGTGCTCGCGCATCGTCGTCGACTCCACCCAAGCCATCCGCGTAAAGGGTGGCGCTCGTTTCGGCACATTGCTGAAGCGCTATGAGCCAGGGGTGGAATACCAAATCAAGGCCGTGCTCTCCACATCGTTGCATCGGGCCACCTACTACCTGAATGGCAAGAAGGCTTGCGAGCGACAATTCGACACTCCCGTGGAGAGCATCTCGCGCATCGTCTTCCGAACGGGTATGCTTTTCGACAAGCCCAACACCAACACTCCTGCCGACCAGGACTTCGACATGCCGCGAGCTGACGAACGCGACGAAACGGCTGGCTTCCACATCGCACGTGTCACCTCGCGCCCGCTCGACGGATACAATGCCACCAGTGTGCTCAACGCCGATGAAATCGACGATTTCGTGAACCATTTCAACACGATGGAAGACGAAAACATCGTCACCACCATCCCTAACGCACAGGCATCCGAGTGGATGCACCAGAACATTCCGCTATTCGATTGTCCGCAACAGAACTTCAAGGAACTCTACTACTACCGTTGGTGGTCGCTACGCAAGCATATCAAGCGCACACCCGTCGGCTACGGCATGACCGAATTTCTGGTGCAACGCTCCTACGCCGACCGCTACAACCTCATCGCCTGCGCCATCGGCCACCACGTGATGGAGACCCGCTGGCTTCGCGACACCACCTATCTGCATCAGATTCTACGTACGTGGTACTATGGCAACGACGGGCAACCGATGCAGAAGATGAACAAATTCTCGAGCTGGAATCCCTGGGCCATCGTCCAAGCATGGAAGGTTCAGGGCGACACAACGTTCCTCGTCGGACTGAAACCGCGTCTGGAGGAAGAATACACGCGGTGGAAATCGACCAACCGTCTGCCCAACGGACTCTACTGGCAGGGCGATGTGCAGGACGGTATGGAGGAAAGCATCAGCGGCGGACGCAAGAAGCAATACGCCCGACCCACCATCAACTCATACATGTGTGGCAACGCCTACGCCCTGTCGTGGCTGAACTCACTGACCGGAGATGCCGGCAAGGCACAACGATACCAGCAGGAAGGCGACTCGCTTTGCACGTTGCTCCGCGAGAAAATGTGGAACAAGGAACACCAGTTCTTCGAGACCCTGCACGGCGACTCGTCGGCACAGGTGCGCGAGGCCATCGGATACATTCCCTGGTACTTCAACCTTCCACCGACTAGCGACCGTAGCTACGACGAGGCATGGCGCCAGTTGACCGATGAAATGGGCTTTTCTGCACCCTACGGACTGACAACGGCCGAGCGCCGACACCCCGATTTCCGCTCGCACGGCGTGGGCAAATGCGAATGGGACGGCGCCATCTGGCCCTTCGCCACCTCTCAGACACTCACCGCTCTGGCCAACTACCTGAACGACTATCCCGCACCCCACGTGGTGAACGACTCCGTCTTCTTCCGCCAGATGGAGCTCTACGTAGAAAGTCAGCACCATCGCGGACGTCCGTACATCGGCGAATATCTCGACGAGAAAAACGGCGCCTGGCTGATGGGCGACCGTGAACGCTCGCGCTACTACAACCATTCGACGTTCAACGACCTGATGATTACGGGCATTGTGGGGTTGCGTCCGCAAACAGATGGTTCCGTCGTTGTCAACCCGCTCATTCCGAAAGACCGCTGGGACTACTTCTGTCTGGACGGCGTGAACTACCGCGGACACTCGCTTACCATCGTGTGGGACCGCGACGGACAGCGCTATCATCAGGGCTCGGGTCTCTCCATCTTCATCGACGGACGACTGGCGGCCAACCGAAAGGATTTGGGAATGCTAAGGGCAGAATGACCCTGCGACAACGACGGAAACATGATGTGAAAACCAAAAAGCGAGAAAATGATACACGAGCAACGAAAAAACAAAAAGACAGCCGGACTCCTGTTGCTGCTTGTCCTGATGCTTTTGCCGGGCAAAAGTGCGGCGCAGACGTTTGAAAACAATTTCACACGCTCGCTTCACGACGTGATGGGCGATGTGCAACAACGCTTCGGCATTCGTCTGAAATACGACATGGACACCACCGGGCTGAAGATAGCCTACGCCGATTTCCGCATACGGCCCTACTCCGTTGAGGAAACGCTGACCAATCTGCTGGCGCCGTTCGATTTCAAACCTGTCTACCAGCAGGGCAACTTGTGGAAGGTGAAGCGTTATGAATATCCGCGACGCCAACCTGCCGACGGCGAAAAACTCATCGGATGGCTCAGCACCTTATATAATAATAAGGCACAATGGGAAGCTCGACGCGACACGTTGCGTCGGGAGGTGAGCCAGCGGCTGGGCATCGAACCCCTGCGAGCGCTCCAGCAGACCGAGAGCAACAAGTTCGGAGCCACGCGCCGCCACGACGGCTACACCGTGCAGAACTTCTGCCTGAGCACTGTAGACGGCCACACCATCTGCGGAACTATCTACTCGCCCGCACCGCTTTCGTGGAAGAAAAGCAAGCTATCGCCCGGTCATAAAAGCGGCAAATACCCGCTCATCGTGTGTCCCAACGGCCATTTCAACGGCGGTCGCTACAACGCCGACCTCCAGAAGCGCTACGCCACACTGGCCCGCATGGGTGCCGTATGCGTCAGCTACGACCTCTGGGGATGGGGTGAGAGCGAGGACGAGGTGGGCACCGAAGCACACCATACCAGTGAGGCCCACGTGATGCAGACCTATAATGGGTTGCGCATTCTCGACCTGCTATCGTCGCACAAGGACATCGACCCACAACGCATCGGCGTGAATGGCGGTTCGGGCGGTGGCACACAAGCCGTGCTGCTCTCCGTACTCGACGACCGCTTCACGGCCTCTTGTCCCGTGGTGAGCATGTCGTCGTGGTTCGATGGAGGCTGTCCTTGCGAGAGTGGAAAGCCCATCCAGCTGAGCGGAGGCGGCACCTGCAATGCCGAACTGGCCGCATTGTTCGCACCAAAACCGATGATGGTGGTGAGCGACGGCGGCGACTGGACGAGCACCACGCCGACGCTGGAGTTCCCCTATCTGCAGAGAATCTACGGTTTCTATGGCCAGCAGGACAAGGTGAGAAACGTGCATCTGCCCAACGAGCGCCACGACTTCGGGCCGAACAAACGGCAGGCGGTCTACGACTTCTTCATCGACGTGTTCCGTCTCGACGGCACGAAGCTCGACGAGTCGAAGGTCACCATTGAAGACGAAAACACACTCAGGTTCAACCCTAAACAGAAGTAAAGAATATGAAGAGCCACACTCCCTTCTCAGATATCTTCACCGAACGGCCAACAATCTGGCAGACGGTGCTCGTCGTACTGATATTCCTGGTTGCGCTTTTTTCACAAAGCGCCCATGCGGAGAGTCCGCATCGCCTCTGGTATAACCGTCCCGCACAGACCTGGACACAGGCACTGCCCATAGGCAACGGCACCCTGGGCGGCATGATTTTCGGAACACCCGCCGTAGAACGCATCCAGCTGAATGAGGAAACCATCTGGGCCGGACAGCCAAATAACGTGTGCCATCCCGACGCACATGAGTATCTGCCCAAGGTGCGCCAGCTGATCTACGAAGGGAAATACAAGGAGGCTGAGCGTTTGGCCAACGAGAAGGTGATGCCCGTAGGCGACGGACAGAACATGGGAATGCCCTATCAGCCCTTCGGCGACGTCTATCTGTCGATGCCCGGCCACGCTGCCTACACGGGATACGAGCGTTTGCTCGACCTTGACAACGCCCGCTCGGTGGTGCGCTACACCGTCGACGGCGTGGAATATGAGCGCGAGACCATCGCACCGCTGGGCAGTAAGGTCATCGCCATCCACCTGACGGCCTCGCAACCTGGCCGCATCACATTCACAGCATCGTTCTCAACGCCCCATAGCGACGTGCTCATCGGTGGCGAAGGACAGGAGGCCACCCTGCTGGGCGTGTCGGCAAAGCACGAGAGTCTGAAGGGAAAAGTGCGCTTTGAAGGACGCATGGCCGCCCAGACCACGGGCGGCACCATCGCCCAGAACGACGGTCAGCTATCGGTAGTGGGCGCCAACGAAGCCACGCTCTACATCACCATCGGCACCAACGTGAAGAACTACAAGGACATCAGCGGCGATGAAACCGCACAAAGTCGTCAGCGATTGCACGAGGCGATGGCGCTGGGCTATGCCCAACTGAAGGCCCTCCACGAGCAAATCTACCACCAATACTACGACCGCGTGAAGCTCGACTTGGGCGAAGACCGCTTCGCAAACGTGCCCACCGACCAGCGCGTGGACCATTTCCGCGAGAACAACGACAACCATCTCGTAGCCACCTACTTCCAGTTTGGACGCTATCTGCTCATCAGTTCGTCACAGCCCGATAACATCAATCCCGCCAATCTGCAGGGCATCTGGAACGAGAAGATGTACCCGTCGTGGGACTCGAAATACACGACGAACATCAATCTCGAGATGAACTACTGGCCTTCGGAGGTGACAAACCTGACCGAGATGAATGGTCCGCTGTTCCGACTCATCAGCGAAATCAGCCAGACGGGTCGTGAGACGGCGGCAAAGATGTACGGCGCCGACGGATGGGTGCTCCATCACAACACCGACCAGTGGCGTGTGACAGGGCCTATCGACCGTTCGCCAAGCGGATTGTGGTCGACAGGTTCAGGCTGGATATGCCGTCATCTGTGGGAACACTATCTCTACACGGGCGACACCGACTTCCTTCGCCACGTCTATCCCATCATGCTCGAGGCGGCTCGTTTCTACACACAGACGCTTGTAGAACTGCCTGCTTCCTACGCCTCGCATCTTTCATCGGCCGAGAGGGCGCCCTATCTGGTTGTATGTCCGGGAGAATCGCCCGAACACGGCGGCAAGGGCAGACAATCACCGCTTGACGCTGGCGTCACAATGGACAACCAGATTCTGTTTGAACTCTTCAACGAAGTGCTCTGTGCCGCCGAGATTCTGGGCGACAACGACCCTCTGCTCAAGACCATCGGCGAACAGCTACACCGTCTGCCGCCCATGCAAATTGGCAGTTGGGGACAGTTGCAGGAGTGGCTCGACGACGTGGACGACCCGAAAGACAACCACCGACATTTCTCGCATCTGTTCGGTCTTTACCCGTCGAACCAGATCTCGCCCTATCGCACACCGGAGCTTTTCTGCGCTGCCCGCACATCGCTGACGGCGCGCGGCGACGTCTCAACGGGTTGGTCGATGGGCTGGAAAGTGTGTGCCTGGGCTCGTTTTCTCGATGGCGACCACGCCTATAAACTCATTCAGGACCAGCTGACGCTCACAGCCGACACGTTCCTTATCTTCGGAACGAAGAAGCAGGTTGGCGGTACCTATCCCAATCTCTTCGACGCTCATCCGCCATTCCAGATAGACGGTAACTTCGGTTGTACGGCTGGCATCGCCGAGATGCTGTTGCAGAGCCACGACGGATTCGTATTTCTGTTGCCCGCTTTGCCGAAAGTGTGGCAAAACGGCTCCGTGACGGGACTGAAGGCGCGCGGTGGTTTCGAATTAGATCTGACGTGGAAGAATGGCCGACTCACCCATGCGGTCGTCCGTTCTTCGAAAGGTGGCGTCTGCCGCCTGCGCTCGCTCGTTCCCCTCAAGGGTAAAGGTCTGAAGAAAGCACGCGGCGAACAGAAGAATCCTCTCTTCGCCATCCCCACCACGCCCGACCCATTCGGAAAAGATTGGAAGCAAGCCGAGAAGCCGAAACTGCCCAAAACCTATCTCTACGACCTGGAGACACAACCCGGACACTCCTATTCCTTATTATAAAGGACGACCCTACTCCTTGTTATAACGTGAGTTCGACGAAAACAATATATAATAAGTCCTTTCCGAAAAAGACCTACCGACCTACCATGACCACCCTCAAACGCCCATAAATAAAGGGCTTGAGGCATGGTAGGTCTTTCGTCAACACCTACCATACACCTACCATAGACCTACCATTGTTCGAACCTTTTGATGGTGGACGTTTGTGAGAACTCATGGTAGGTTGGTAGATGTTAAACGCAATTGTAGTGAAAGAAGGTGTAGATTCTATCTTCATCTACATATGGTAACGTGAGTTCGACGAAAATTTCATGGAATAACTCTTTTCTCGAAAAGACCTCAAAACTACCATAATAACCCGCTAACGCCTATACATAAAGTGCAAACGTCTATGGTAGATTTATGAAAAATTCATGGTAGGTCTATGGTAGGTGTATGGTAGGTGTTGGGAAAGGACCTACCATGCCTCAAACCCTTTGTAGATGGGCGTTTGAGGGTGGTCATGGTAGGTCGGTAGGTCTTAATTGAAATTTATAGAAATTGAGATGAATACTCTATTTTCTTATCCAAATAAAGTTTGTCTTTCAAAACTCCAAAGCACCGCTTTCCATGATCTAAAGCGTTGCTTTGCATGAGTAAAAACGTCGCTTTCGATGTGAGATATTGTTGCTTTTGAGTGTCTAAAGTGGCGAATTTCCTCACAACAAGAGAAATCATCTTCACTCACTTTCGTCGAACTCGCGTTATTATAATATAGGAAGGGCGGAGCCCTCAAAATGTCAAATCTTCAAATTCCCCACAGTTAAACGCTCCTCTAGAACCTCTAGAAAATCTAGTAAGTCTAGAGAATCTAGAAGATCTAGAGAATAAATAGTTCAAAAAAGGGATGCAATCCACGTGGATTGCATCCCTTTCTATTTCAGAGAAACGAGAGATTACTCTGCAAACGGGTCGAAAGTGCCCGGTGCATTTCCGTTGTTGTAGTCATCCCAACCGATGGTTTGGGCAAGACCCTTGTTCGAGTTCTGTGCTCCAGAAGAGAGGCCGAGGAAGTAGTACTTCGGACGGAAATTGATGTAAAGGTCGTTGTGCTGAGAGTCGCGGCCGTCGCCCTTGCGCTCTTTCACCACAAGGTTCTGGCTGTACCACTTCTTCAGTGAATCGAGTTGTTCGGTGAGTTCCAGACGGAGGTCTACACCTGCCGGACGCTCTACACCTGCCTTCACGAGCGGATCGCTATCCCACTGGGTGCTTCCCACGCCGTATTGGTCGGCCACGCGGAACTCGATGGCCTCACGACGCTGGCCGTTGAAGGCCTTGAATCCGAGCCATGTGCAAGTGTTGCCGCCCCATCCGGTGAGATTCCACGATGCTGGAGCACCGCTAACGGTCTGTGCACCACCGTCGAAGAGCATCCAACGACGCATGTCGTCGAAGCGCTTGCCCTCGTAGGCGAACTCAATCTGACGCTCGTAAAGGATAGCGCTCATGCACGTTGCCTGGTCGCTGGCGAGATTAGCCTGCAGACCATAGTTATTGGCAGCGGTGTAACCAGCACGCTCGCGAATCTGTTGCAGATAGCGGACAGCCTCATCCATGTGACCAGCACCGCAAGCCACCTCAGCCAAGTTGAGGAGCACCTCGGCGTAACGCATCTCGATGAGCGGAGCAGCTGAGAAGAACGGACCAGCGCCTTTGCTGGCGAGCGGCTCGTAGACATAAAGCGGAGAAGTGTTGACATCGAGGTCGTCGCTCTTCTTGCGAACGTAAACGCCTGCCTTACTCGTAAGCAGATTGTCGGCAGCATAGGAGTTACCGCTTTCGGGGTTACCCTGGTCGTTGAGGTCAGTGTACCAAACGTAGTTCCAGAGCACGTAGTCCTTACCGCTGTTATACGATGGGTTGTGGCTGTCGCGCTTGGTAGCGTCGCCGTTGTAAGCCCAGCGGAAACCTGGGAAGGCGAAGGTGCGATAGAAGCGCGGGTCGCGGTTCATAAACGGATATTCCGACTCGTAGGCATAGTCAGACGTCTCGAGCTTAGTATAGGTGTTCAGACCTGCAGGCAGCTTACCATCGGCCATGGGGAACATCTGGATGAGCATCAGACCAGCTGTCTTGCCGCCACCACCAGTGTTCGCCGGACGGATGTCGCGCTCCCAGCGGTTGTTCTTCTGATTGTCAAGACCGTCGTCGCTGGCCACATTGTTGTGCAGGGTGACGAAGACTGCCTCAGGATTCTTACCACTGCTGAGGAACTGACGGGCGAAGTCGCTACCATTGACGTTGTTGCCTCCCTTGTAGAGCCCGTATCCGCAGGCATTGATGGTAGAGAGGTCGGCAGTCATCTGCGTGTAAGCGTCGTTCCAACGCGACTGATCGTTGGCGCGGTTGAAGAGCGGGCTGGCCCAAAGCAGGAGCACGCGTCCCTTCAGAGCGAGAGCAGTACCCGTGGTGACACGACCGTAGTCGCTACCACTCCATCCACCATTGGTGGTATGGGCACGCAAAAGGTCGGCCGCACGGCTCAGGTCTTCGAGAATGAAGTCGAAGCAGGCTTTTGCCGACGAACGCGGAGTGAACGAATCGGCAACCGGTTCGAGCACCTCGGTGACGATGGGCACGCCGCCGTACCACTTCACGAGATTGTAGTAGCACCATGCACGGAAGAAGTAGCACTGTCCGAGGAAGATGTTCTTCTGCTCCTCGTCGATGGTACTTCCCGAGATGCCTATGATGGCATCGTTGATGTTACGGATGCGGCCGTAGACAGCTTCCTGGATGTTGTTGTTGGAAGCCAGGAAGAAGTCGGGCACAGAGTTGTTGGTGCTTCCCGAAGAGAGTTCAATCTCTGGGTTCACGAAATCGCTGAATCCCGAGTATTCCTCGGTGCTCCTTCCGGCGATGTCGGCATTGCCCATTGAAGGATATTTCCAGCTGACATCGCTGGCAGCGGGAAGGCACCAGCTGTAAATGTCGTTGACGCGTAGGTTGCAACCGCTGAGGAAGTTGTAGGCATCGGCGCTCACGTTGTCGTAGTTCTTCTTCTCCCAGAGGAAATCGTCACTACACGAGGAGAGGCCAAAAGTGGTCAGCAGTCCCAATGCTATGAATTTTATCTTGTTATTCATAAGTTCTATTGTCTTAAATGTTACACGTATGATGTTTTAGAAGCTCAGGTTGACACCGACGGTCCACTTGCGGAGGTTCGGGTAAGAACCAAATGCTCCTGCCATCGGGTTGGTGAATTTCTCTGGATAGGGGTTGTAGAAGTTAATGAG
>JAILAI010000220.1 GCA_024681705.1 Prevotella sp. | reverse complement strand
AAGGTAGTAAAGTAATAACGTCAAACAAAAGGAGAATAAGCAATGAAAAAGTATATCAAGCCCATCGTAAAGGTTAAGGTTATTGAATGTTGTTATCTGATGGCTGGCTCAGATTCAATTCCAAAGGGTTCAGGAAGCAAGGATCCAGGCGAGAGCGCTGCTAAAGAAGACGCCATCAGCTGGGACAGATTTATGGACGATTAAGGGCATTGCTCCAACTATCAAGGCAGGCGACCCCAACTGTGGGTCGCCCGCCTTTTCCAATTCCAAAGAATATTAATTAACTACTAAAACAAAAGCTTATGAAGAAATTATTTACATTATTAAGCCTTCTCATGCTTAGTGTGGGATGGGCAAGTGCCGGAGAGACTCACAAAATCTCTTTTAATGGTGCAAATGCATTCTATGTGAATGGAACGGAAGTCGACGGCCCAGACATCTTCTCTTGGAATTCAGCCAAGCACAATTTCAACAACAAGTTCAATGGTGTTAGCTATGATGGTATCGATTATTCTTTAGGTCTCAAGATGGAAAGTGCCACAAAAGTGTCATTCCAAAGCACCGCGAAGAGCAATGTGACAATCGTGCAGTCCACATGGAGCAGTCACACACTCAAATTTGATGATGAAGAGCTGGCAGTGGACGATGCTACGACTGAGACAGGATACCGCATCTATACGATAGAAGATGTGGCAGCTGGAACGCATAGCATGACCCGCGGCAGCGGTGAGAGTGGCGTGTTCTGCGTTATAGTGGAGTACACCGAGACAGCTAAGCAGAAGCTGAACTCACCCGAGATTACCTATGACGATATTACAGGTGAGGTTACCATCAATACAGTAATCAACGCCACATCTTATTATTATACGACAGACGGAACGATACCTTCTTCTACAAGCAATGTGTACGAAGGACCGTTTGTGGTCAGCCACGGAACCGTTATAAAGGCTGTCGCCTCAGACAACAACGTCAGCTTTGCCGACTCAGATCCAACGGAGCTGCAAGTGCTTCTCGATCTGGATGAGGTGGAAGATCCGGCTATCAATGTGCTGAATGGAACTTTCTTTATTCAGTCCGACGTGGCAGGTACAACTCTTGAATACCGCATCGGCAACGGCTCTTGGGAAACCTTCACGCGTGCAATTACGCTGACTGAAGACGCCACGGTGTCTGCCCGCGCTTTATATCCTTATAATGGCAAGGTGTCAGGCGTGACGTCCGAATATGTGTCTGTCATTCCCCAGCCCAGTGGAACCACCACCGTCTGGCTGACCTACGAAGAAGGCACCGGCGACAGCAACACCTGGACCAATAGCGAGGGCTACGAGCTGACGATCACAGGAAACGCAGATAAGAAATGGAGCGCCGGCAACGCTATCACGGTCAACGGACAGGAACTCTCCTCATTCAAACTGTCCAACGGAGCTCAGAACACGCTGGTGATTCCCGATGGCGTAGTGGTGAAGCGTGCCACATTCTACAGCTATGTCAATATAAATGAGAATCCCCGTACCACTGGATGGAAGGAGATGAACGGCATTCAGTATGAAGTGAACAAAGTGCCTATGGGTTCATTGTCAGATGGTAGCGACCCCGACATTCGCGTTTTCGATATGGACAATGCCACGGGCTCGTTCACCTTTACCAACACTGGCGAGCAGATTTGCTTCGTAATAGCCCTCGACGTGACTGGTGCCGAGACCCGTCCGGCTTCCTCTCCCAAGCTCTATGACCTTACGAAGGAGCTGAGCCAGAACGATATTGACAACTTCACAGCCGATGAAAAGTGGACTGTTTCTGAAGATGGCAAGACGTATGAACTGACCAGTCTAATCTATGACCGTAATGTTTATGGTCCGCTGATGGCCAACGGATCTAAGATTGAGATGACCGACGGCCTGCTCTTCACCCGCGACAATTCAGAAGGTCTGGCCAAGGGTATCAAGTTCAACAATAAGAAGAACCTAAGCCTCATCAATGGCGCCATTATCATTTCCCTGCCTGAGACAGCAAAGGATGACGTCATCCGCATTCGTATGGAATCCAGCGACGATACAGGTGCAGAGACAACCTTCACCGTGACCAACGGCGACGTGGCCTCACTTGTCACCGTCGACAAGCAGGACTTTGAGTTCAAGGTGGTGCGCGATGCTGCCACGAAACTGAAGACCTCTGGCAAGGTGAACATCTTCCAGATAGCCATCAACAAGGAGCTTCCTGCTGAGACGGACGGTGCTGCCACCGCCATTCAGGAGGTGCAGACCGCTCAGGAAGGCGGGGCTGTCTACAACCTGGCGGGCCAGCGCGTGGCCAACGGCTTCAAGGGTGTTGTCGTGAAGGACGGCAAGAAGATGCTTGTGAAGTAAACGCTCCCATTCAAACATACTGAAAAAACTGAACGGCGACCCCTCGGGGCCGCCGTTCTTCTTTGCTGCCTACTTGTCGTAGGCGTGCACCGGATAGTCAATGGTGAAGTGGAGCCCTCGGCTCTCCTTTCGCTCCAAGGCGAAGCGTGTGATGAGGTAGCCCACGTTGATCATGTTGCGCAATTCGCAGATGTCGCGGCTGGCCTTCACGCGCTTGAAGAGGTTCTCGGTTTCTTCGTAGAGCATGTCGAGACGGTCCCAAGCGCGTTTCAGACGGAGGTCGCTGCGCACGATGCCCACGTAGTTGGACATGATTTCTCCCACTTCCTTCACCGACTGAGTGATGAGCACCTTCTCCTCGTTCGACATCGTTCCCTCATCATTCCATTCAGGCACCTTGTCGTTGAAGTCGTAGAGGTCCACATGCTCCAGCGAGTGACGGGCAGCTGCGTCGGCATAGACAACAGCCTCTATCAGCGAGTTCGATGCCAGACGGTTGCCACCGTGCAGACCTGTGCACGAGCATTCGCCAATGGCATAGAGCCGCTCGATGGACGAACAGCCATTCAAATCGACCTTGATGCCACCGCACATGTAGTGAGCTGCCGGACGAACGGGTATGTAGTCGGTAGTGATGTCGATGCCCATCGACAAGCACTTCTGGTAAATGTTGGGGAAATGGTGACGCGTCTCGGCCGCATCTTTATGTGTAACGTCCAGGCATACATGGTCGATGCCGTGAATCTTCATCTCCTTATCGATGGCGCGTGCCACGATATCGCGGGGTGCCAACGAGAGACGCTCGTCGTATTTCTCCATGAACGACTCGCCGTTCGGTAGACGAAGGATGCCGCCGTAGCCACGCATAGCCTCAGTGATGAGGTAAGCGGGATGGGTTTCGCCCGGTGAGAAAAGCGCCGTCGGGTGGAACTGCACAAACTCCATGTCCTGTACCGTTCCCTTTGCACGGTAGACCATTGCCTCGCCATCGCCTGTCGCGATGATGGGATTGGTCGTTGTCTGGTAGACAGCTCCGCATCCGCCCGTACACATCAGCGTCACCTTCGAAAGATAGGTATCCACCTTCTGCGTGTCGGGATTCAGCACGTAGGCGCCATAACAATAGATGTAGGGCGTGCGTCGGGTGACCTTTGCTCCCAGATGGTGCTGCGTAATGATTTCCACAGCAAAGTGGTTCTCCTTGACCTCAATGTCGGGACAAGCTCTTACGGCCGCCATCAGACCGCGCTGAATCTCGGCGCCCGTGTCGTCGGCATGGTGCAGGATGCGGAACTCAGAGTGTCCGCCTTCGCGGTGAAGGTCGAAAGAACCGTCTTCCTTACGGTCGAAGTTCACGCCCCATTTCACAAGTTCCTTGATTTGCTCGGGAGCCTGTTTCACCACTTGTTCCACTGCCTGTCGGTCGCTGATATAGTCGCCGGCAATCATCGTGTCTTCAATATGCTTTTCGAAATTGTCTACAGCCAGATTGGTAACGCTGGCCACACCGCCTTGTGCAAACGAGGTGTTGGCCTCGTCGAGGTTGGTCTTACAGATCATGCAGACCTTTCCTTTCTTCTCGCGCGCCACTTTCAGCGCGTAGCTCATTCCGGCAACACCTGCGCCGATGATGAGGAAATCATATTTGTAAATCATAGATATGATAGGTTTTATAGATTTGGATAAGATTATTCCTTACGGGTGACAAACCATGCACCGAGCAACACGAGGATGGCAGCCACGGGCTTGTCCCAAGTGAAGACGTCCTGACCGATGGCGATAGCGATGAGCGAGGCCACAACAGGCTGGATATTGGTGTAGATGCTGACGGTGGTGGCCTTCAAGTATCGCATGGCATAGGGTATCGTGAAATATCCCAGCACGGTGGCAAACACGATGATGAACAACATGGCCAACGCTCCATCCCAACCGAACTGACCGCCGTAGAGGGCTGTCTGTGGGAATTCATTCCAAGAGAAGGGCAGCACGGCTATGGTCGATACCAGGAAGATCCACTTCATCTGCGTGACGGCCGTATACTTCTGCGACACCTTACGCGTGATAAGCAGATAGACCACCCAGGTGAGCACGCTGAGAATGGTGAGCACAATGCCCAGCAAATCGTTGCTGCCCGTGCCAGACTTCCAGCCCACAAACACCAATAGTGCCGCTCCAGCAATAGCCAGAATCACACCCAGAGACTTCTCACGCGTAATACTTTCTCCCAGGAACATCGCAGCCATCAGCATCGTCGCAATAGGCGTCAGCGTTGCGATGAGTGAGTAGTAGACGGGCGTCGTAAACTCTAAAGCCCACGCCGTGAGCGTCTGCGAGATGACAAAGCCCAGCAGACCGCCAGCCATGATGACCAGCAAGTCGCGGCGCTCAACGTGTTCCTTGGGCAGGAACCAACTGATCACCCAGAAGATAATCGTTGCGCCCAGACAGCGCGAAGCCATATAGGTCATTGGTGTCACCCACTGGTCGAGCAGGAATTTAGTCACCGGAACGCCCAGTCCGAAGATCACGTTCGCCGTCAGGATGGCGGCATGGGCACTGTAGATTTTCTTTTCGTTCATGTTGTTTTCTTGCAATATTTCAGCATGCAAAAATACACATTCTTTCGCAGACGACCAAACGCTCCCCTGTTTTTGTGCAAAAAATATGTAGGTTCCCATGAAAAAAATCTAGAAAAAATATATTGAAATTGGCAGTTTAGGCAAAAAAAATCTAGATTTTTTCTCCATAACCTTACGTTGATGCCATCACGAAACGTTGAAATGAGAAAAAAAGATCGACGCTTTTAAAATAGACGTTCTACGCTCTTTTTTGCTGTTATACTGCATTTTCGGCATTCTTCAGCCCGTTTTTGACAAAAATTTTGTACCTTTGCACCCATCATAAACAGAAAGCGAAAAGAGATGAAATACATAAACACGCTAATGATGCTGATGCTGCTGTGCCTGACGGCCTCTGCTCAGCAATACGAAACCGCCGTAGAAGTTGATGTAGCGCCCGACGATACAGTATCTGTTGAGGCTGTCGACGTCACCGTCATACCCGTAGACGAAGATGTTATTACCGCCGCCGACACGCTCATTGTCGACACGATGGCTGTGGATTCGTCGATGGTGTGGCCCAATAATCTGTGTGCCCATCTGGAGCAGATGCTCAAGAGCGACATGTTCAAGACGTCGATGGTGGGCATGATGGTCTACGACCTGTCTACCGACTCGGTGATTTTCCAGCACAACGAGCGCCAGCGCTTGCGTCCGGCTTCTACTCTGAAGGTGATCAATGCCGTGACCTCGCTCGACAAATTGGGCGGTTCGTTCCTTTTCCGCACTCGACTGATGACCACTGGAGAGGTGGATAGCCTCACTCTCAGGGGCAATCTGTATCTGGTTGGAGGCATGGATCCGTTGTTTAATGGCGACGATATGCGTGCCTTTGCCGAGAGTGTGCGCCAGTTGGGAATAGACACAATTCGGGGCAATGTGTATGCCGACCAGACGTTCAAGGACGCCGACCGATGGGGCGAGGGCTGGTGTTGGGACGATGATAATCCCGACCTGATGCCGTTGCTCATCAATGGCGAGGACAAGTTCATGAAGCGTTTCTGCCAGGAACTCGGCAAGGTGGGCATCACGCTCGTGGGCGACACCTTGGCTGGTACGACGCCGGCCAGCGCCCGTCTGCTCTGTTCGCGTACGCATACCATCGATCAGGTGTTGCAACGTATGATGAAGAATAGCGACAATCTCTTCGCCGAGTGCCTCTTCTATCAGCTGGCCCGTCAGGCCAGTACCAAGGGACCGGCTACCACCGCCATGGGTCGACAGATGGTGAATAACCTCGTGAAGAAAATCGGATTGAACAGTCGCGACTACTATATGGCCGACGGTTCGGGTCTGTCGCTTTATAACTATGTTTCGCCCGAGATGGAAGTGCGCTTCCTGCGCTACGCTTGGCAGAACGACAACATCAGCACCCACCTGTTGCCTTCGCTGCCCATCGCCGGTGTCGATGGTACGTTGTCTTCGCGTATGACCAAGGGCACGGCCCGTGGAAACGTGCGCGCCAAGACCGGAACCGTATCGGGCGTGAGCTCACTGGCTGGTTTCTGCGTGGCTCCCAATGGTCATCAGCTCTGCTTCTCCATCATCAATTCGGGTCAGCGAAAGGCCCTCACGGCGCGCGTCTTCCAGGATAAGGTCTGCGAGAAACTGACGGGAGTGGGTGAGAAAAGCGATCGTTGAACCTGAAGAACGGAAGATAGAAAATGGATGCAGTCAAGATATGGGTTGAAGACTTGATAGGACTGACGGGTCTCACGGGCGACCTGGTGCCCATCCTGCGCCATGTGGTGCTGGCGCTTATCGCCATTCTGCTGGCTACGTTGGCCGGATTGTTGTGCCGAAAGCTGCTGGTGCCCTTGGTGAAGAAGGTGACCGCTCGGACGGAAGCCCGTTGGGACGAGGTGCTGTTCAACGAGCGCGTGCTCGTGTCGGCGTGTCATATTGTGCCCGCCATCGTCGTGTGGCTGTTGTTGCCGCTGGTGTTCTATCAGTTCCCTACGGTGCGCGAACTCGTGGCACGCGCCACAGCTATCTATATCACTGTGATGGTTGTGCGCACGGTATTCGTCTTTCTCGGTTCGTTCAAGGACCTCGATGAGGGGCGCCGTTCGTCGTCTCAGCAGTACTTCTACTCTTTCATCGGCGTGCTGAAAATAATCATGGTGGTCATCGCCACCATCATTGTGGTGGGCATTGTCATCAACCGCAATCCCCTCACTCTGCTGGCTGGTCTGGGTGCCACTTCGGCGGTACTGATGCTGATCTTCCAAGACACCATCAAAGGATTGGTGGCAGGCATTCGCCTTACCAGCAACGATATGCTCCACGTGGGCGACTGGATTACCGTTCCGAAGGCGGGTGCCGATGGCACCGTTGAGGAGATGACGCTCACAACGGTGAAGATTCGCAACTTCGATAACACGATCATCACCGTCACTCCCCAGACTTTGGTCGACGACTCGTTCCAGAACTGGATTGGCATGCAGGAGGGCGAGGGCCGTCGAGTGAACCGTGCCGTCTACTACGACTTCAGGCAAATCCGTCGCATCGACGCCGAATTGCGACAACAACTGGTGGACAAAGGCTATTTCAAAGAGACGGACATCAAGGTGGGCGACGTCAACATGACGCTCTATCGCCGTTATATGGAGCAATATCTGCGTTCGCATCCGCTGGTGAATCCCAATATGACGCTCATGGTGAGGCAGCTCGATGCCACACAATCGGGGTTGCCCGTGGAGTTCTATTTCTTCTTGAAGGAGAAGTCGTGGGAGGCCTATGAGCAGCAGTTGGCCGAAATTCTTGACTATATCTATGCCGTGACGCCCGACTTCGGATTGCTTGTCTACGAACATTTTCCCGAGCAGCAGGGTAACTAAACGGCTCTGAAACGTCAAGCCATCTTCCCGATGAACACATTCACCCCGACACTTCTTTCATGGTTCGCCGACAACCGTCGCGAACTGCCTTGGCGCGAGACCACCGATCCCTATGCCATCTGGCTGAGCGAAATCATCCTTCAGCAGACGCGCATCCAGCAGGGACTTGACTATTGGCTGCGGTTCATGCATCGTTGGCCGACGGTTGAGGCGCTCGCCAGTGTCACCGAGGACGAAGTGTTGCGCCTCTGGCAAGGACTGGGTTACTATAGTCGGGCGCGCAATCTGCTTGCTGCCGCCCGTCAGATTGTCGCCATGGGTCATTTTCCTTGCACTTTGGAGGAAATAAAGACGTTGAAAGGAGTGGGCGACTATACCGCAGCCGCCATCGGAAGCATCGCTTTCGGACTGCCCGTAGCGGTGGTCGACGGCAACGTCTACCGCGTTCTCGCCCGATATTTCGGCATCGATACCCCCATCAATTCCACCGAGGGAAAGAAGCTCTTTGCCCAGTTGGCGCAAAGTCTTCTGCCGCCCGACCAGCCTTCAGCCTTCAATCAGGCTATGATGGACTTCGGCGCCATTCAATGCACGCCTCAGTCGCCGCGTTGCCTACTTTGTCCATTTGCCGAAAGTTGTTCGGCCCTTCGCAAGGGTAGGGTGGGAGACTTGCCCGTGAAACTCCGTAAGACAAAAATCCAGACGCGCCACATTGTATATATATATGTGCGATACGAAGGACAGACGGTGTTGCGACGCCGTCCAGCAGGTGACATCTGGCAGGGACTTTGGGAACCGCTTTCGTTGCCCGAACAGCTGGAAGGACAAACCATCGACGTCACGCTGGCGCTTTCTGAATACGGCGACACCACCGACTGTCTGACGCTTCTAGCCAGTCAGGTGCGCCATGTGCTCACCCATCGCATCCTTTTAGCCGACTTCTATCTGTGGGAACCTAAGGAAAAACCTGCTCTTCCCGATGACTATAAATGGATGGTTGAGGACGAGACGGGACAGTATGGGGTGCCACGATTGGTGGAACTGCTGTTCGAAAGAGCCAGAACAGCGAAGGCATCGCGGTAAACAGGCCAATCAAGGACCAGTGGAAGAAAGGCGGAAAACGGCATAGTGGGTTTCTGAATTCGGAAACCCCGGTTCAATTCTTTTTGCTAAAGGTTATAGGAACAGTGACGACGAGTTCGGTGTAGTCGGCTTTCGTCAGGTGCGCCTTCACGTTAGCGCCCACCTTCAGTCCTCCCAATCGGGGCATCGTATAGTGAATGCCGATGCGTTCGT
>JAILAI010000205.1 GCA_024681705.1 Prevotella sp. | reverse complement strand
CGATGAGTAGCCGAAGCCGCGATCGCCGCGCCACGAACTGGTCCACACCAGATGGAAGGTGCCGTCGGGACCTCTGACGATGCTGGGGTCGCGCATCACCTTCTGCGTGCCCACTTCCGGCCGTAGGAACACGCCTTGGATACTGTCCCAGCGCAGTCCGTCGTAGCTATAGATGAACCGTAGCCCCTCGGTGGCGGGTTCGTGGAATGACGTGGATACCCACACATCGCGACCCATCGCCATGGTGACGACGGTGAGCGCAATGGTCAAAAACAGTTGTCTTTTGGTCATGGCGTGCAAATTCTTATTTTAAATAGGACGCGCGCGAGGGGCGTTTGTAATCAAAGGAAGGTCGTCGGGAATGGGGTCGATTGGTTTTCACTTCGTTTTCTTTTCCTGTACTATGGTTTAACGAAAAGGACTCTTTTCGACCCCACCCCTGCCCCTCCCCTACAAGTAGGGGCGGGGAGTTAGGATAGGTCATCGAGCGGATGAAGGGAAGGTGAAGTATTCGAATGCCAGGATTTGCGGATGAGATACATCTTGTTTCCGCTTTTGTTGAGGGCCGAGTTTAATCATAATAAGACGAAGTTTTTACAAGATTAGACGCCATAAGAATGGAAACACAAACAAACGATACACTAAATTCACTCCCCGCCCCTACTTGTAGGGGAGGGGTAGGGGTGGGGTCGAAAAGACTCCTTTTCGTGAAACCATAGTTCGTGAATGCTTAGAAAACCGAAAGGTCGACCAGACTATAAACAAGGGCGTAGCGTAACCTTTGATAAACCGGTTCTCCATTATAAACCCAGAAGGGGGTGGACGACAACAATCAATGGCATGACCTATCAAAATCGCCGATGAAATGGGCGAAAATTGAAGATTCTTCCTTCTTTCTATCTATTCGTCATCCACCTTTATCGGCTACAGATAGATGTAAGGTCGCGACCCGAAAAACCTCTTCAATTTATACTCTCTTAACAATTTACGGCACCAAACTGTTAAAAACCGACCCCAAAATCCGCCAACTTTTTAACATAAAACTACCCACATGTCTACCCCCTTTTTGCTATCTCGGAGATTACAATCGAAAAGCCGGTTGAGCAAAACTGCCGCTTTTGATCATCGAAATTGGCGCTTTTGATGACCTAAACTGCCGCTTTTGCTCATCGAAACTGCCGCTTTTGATGCAAAAAATCTAGATTTTTTTGTCAAGAAAGCGGAAATTTCGGCTCGAAAAATTGTCGCAAAATTTGTAACAAACTGACAATCAATGACTTGCGCTAACGCCTCATGGTTGGCTTATTTCGGAGCTTCGGAGAGTCTGATTGAGAATTTTTAAATCTCCGTGTTAAAGAAAGCGAGTGCAAGTGTAAAGAAATGTTATCGATATGATGTCAAGTTGGCTGGCCCTTCTTTTTCTTCAGGTGACGATAAAGGAAGAACATGCAGGGCACGAGGAAGAGGTCGGCGGAAATCCATGCGACGGGGTCGCCATAGATGACACCCAGAAATCCGAGGGCAGGAACCAGCCATAGACTCACTCCCGTTCGGGCGAACATCTCCATGACGCCCGAGAGCATCGACAGATTGCTATAGCCCAGTCCCTGAATGCTATAGCGGAGGATGGTGAGCAGGCCCAGCACTGGGTAGAAGTAATTGGCAATACGCATGAAGAGCGCCGCATTGTCGACGATGGCCGTCTGACTACTATCCACGAAGAGCATCATCATCTCGTCGGCAAAAGGCCAGATGACGGCTACGGTGAACAGGAAGTAGACGAGCATGATCTTGATGGCCGAGCGGATGCCGAGGGCGATGCGCCGAACCTCGTTTGCTCCGATGTTCTGACCGCAATAGGTGGCCATCGCGACGCCGATATTCTCGAAGACGCAGGTGAACAGGTATTTCACGCGCATGGCGGTGGTGAAAGCGGCCACGTAGACGGTGCCCAGCGCGTTGTTGGCACTCTGCAACATGATGCTACCGATGGCGGTGATGCTGAACTGAAGACCCATCGGAACACCGTTGTTCAGCAGATGTAGCGCCCGACGGTGGTCGTAACGTCGTTCGTCGGATAGTGGGATGAGTAGCGACATCTGCCGACGGATATAGCGCCAGCAGAGCCAAGCCGAGCACGCTTGTGCCAGCATCGTGGCCAGACCGACGCCTTCGACGCCCATCCCGAGGGCGACGATGAGCAGGAAGTCGAGCAGGATGTTCACCACCGAAGAGAAGATGAGGAAGTAGAAAGGCGTCTTCGAATTGCCCAGCGCCCGGATGAAACTCGACAACAGGTTGTAGGCAATGGTGAACGGAATGGCAAGGAACTG